>NZ_JBHVRW010000025.1:0-122606 GCF_042885475.1 Streptomyces sp. NPDC058051 | reverse complement strand
CACCGTCAGATCATCGGCGAAATGCCGGTCACCCGTCGCATCGGGCACGTACTTCACACAGACAACGATCCTCAAGCTCACGCCGGCTCTCCTACTGCATCGTCATTTCCGGGCTGCCTTGTTGCACGCAGCATAGGCGCCTGATGGGGCGGTTTCCGGTCGAGGCGACCGACGCTCCGCTCACATTATTACTCGCCAGTACACCCAGTGCGTCACCCATGGGCAAGCTCTTCGACTGTGACGTGGCCGACGCTCGGCGCCCAAGCGCCGCTTGGGATCCCTCAGTCCCGCAGGGCCGTGAAACGACCTTCGTGGTAGAGGAGCGGACGACCGCCTCCGGCCGGGTCTCCGACGACGGCCTCCGCGATCACGATCCGGTGGTCGCCCGCCGGGACACGTGCCACCACGCGGCAGACCAGCCACGCCAGCACACCGTCGAGCAGCGGCACACCTTCCGGTCCGTTGCGCCAATAGGTGGACGGGCCGAACCGGTCGGCTCCACTGCGGGCGAAAGTGGCGGCCAGCTCCTGCTGGTGCTCACCGAGTATGTGAACGCCAACATGCTCGGCCTCGGCGACCACCGGCCAGCTGGAGGACGAGACCCCCACCCCGAAGGAGATCAGCGGCGGCTCGGCCGCCACGGAGCTGAGCGAGGTGGCGGTGAAGCCGACCGGCCGGTCGGCTGCGGCGGTGATCACTGCCACACCGGCGGCATGATGCCGGAAGACCGAGCGGAGGAGTTCGGGGGATGCCGTGCGGGAGGTGCCGAGCTCGGGCGAAGCCGTCATGGAGGTGTCCTTCTGCGGGGGAGGCGTACGGGGCCGTGATTGCTCAGGCACCCGGACAGCGCGCACTCGCGTTGCGGGCGAGATCCACATGGACCCGGCCATAGAGAAGGAGTTCTGGCGGCATAGCGTCAGACTGACGATGCGTGGCGGGTGCAGTCAAGAGCGTTCCGCAATGTGGGAGATGCATCACGGTCCGTCATATCGCCTGCCCCAGGGCCGCGACGACATCGACGGTGCGCGGCTGTCCGACGGCCCGGCGGACGATCCGCCCGGTGGCGTCGAGGACCAGCACGGTGGGCGTCCGGCTGATCTCCAGCGCGCGCACGAGAGTGAGATGTGCCTCGGCATCGATCTCGACGTGGGCGACGCCGTCCACCATCCGTGCCACCTCGACGAGCGTGCGACGGGTGGCCCGGCAGGGCTGGCAGAATGCACTGGAGAACTGAACGAGGGTGGCCCGCTCCCCCAGTTCCACGCCGAGTTGGGCCGCGTCCAGCGTCCCCACGCCTGTTTGCCCGTTCACCATCGGCCTCCCGTTCAGAGCTCTTCGCAAGAAGTCAGCGCCACCATGTGCCGAGACATTCCCCACGGTTCCACGTGACGAGAATCTCGCGGCCCGCACCCGCGGAGACTGGCCACCGCGTCGCACATGGGGCACGATCGGCGCAATGCCGCAAACCTACGGCTGCGTAACTTCCGCCGGGAGAACCCTCCTCAGGCGCTGAAGAAGGGTCTTCCCCAGATGGCAGAACTCGTCTATCGGCCGGTCATCGGCGCCGCTCGAACGTTTTTCAAGGCGCTTGACCTGAAGATCGACACCCAGGGCTGCGAGCACATCCCGAAGACCGGTGGCGCGGTTCTGGTCAGCAACCACATCAGCTATCTGGACTTCATCTTCACCGGGCTCGCGGCGCTGCCGCAGAAGCGGCTCGTCCGCTTCATGGCGAAGGAATCGGTTTTTCGGCACAAGGTCTCCGGACCACTGATGCGTGGCATGAAGCACATCCCCGTCGACCGCAAGCAGGGCGAGCACGCCTACGCGCACGCCCTGGACTCGCTGCGCTCCGGTGAGATCGTCGGCGTGTTCCCCGAGGCCACGATCTCGGAGTCGTTCACGCTGAAGAGCTTCAAGTCGGGCGCGGCCCGCCTGGCGCAGGAGGCGGGCGTGCCGCTCGTCCCGGTGGCGCTGTGGGGGACGCAGCGGCTGTGGACCAAGGGCCGGCCGCGCAACTTCAAGCGCGACCACGTTCCGGTGACGGTCCGGGTCGGCGAGCCGGTGGAGGCCCCCGCCGACCAGTACGCGGGCGCGATCACCCGACGCCTGCGCGAGCGGGTCCAGGAACTGCTCGAAGCGGCCCAGCGCGCCTATCCGGTGCGCCCGAAGGACGCGAACGACACCTGGTGGGTGCCTTCGCACCTCGGCGGTACGGCTCCGACGCCCGCCGAGGTGCGCGGGAACAGCTGACGCGGCCGGGACACACACGACCGGCGCATCGCTCCGGGGCGCCGGCGGTGATCCGCGCTCCGGAGCCCGGCCCTCCGGCCGCTCGACGGGTTCGGCGGCTGCCGCTTCGAGCCGGCCGATCGCCCCGTGGGGGCGGCGCGCCGACCTGAGCACCGCCCCCACGGGCACGACGGGGCGCCAGGAACCACAGGGACTTCAAGGACTTTCCAACGGACGGCGCACGTGTCCAGTCGGGCTACTTCGCCATCTCTTCCTTCAACGCGAGGACGAACGCGTCGACGTCGTCCTCCGTGGTGTCGAAGGAGCACATCCAGCGCACATCACCGGCGGCCTCGTCCCAGAAGTAGAAGCGGAAGCGCTTCTGCAGCCGCTCGCTCACCTCGTGCGGCAGCCGGGCGAAGACCGCGTTGGCCTGGACTGCGTGGAGGATCTCCACCCCGTCCACCGCGCGCACGCCTTCCGCGAGGCGCTGGGCCATGGCGTTGGCATGCCGGGCGTTGCGCAGCCAGAGGTCTCCGGCGAGCAGCGCCTCCAGCTGTACGGACACGAAACGCATCTTCGAGGCGAGCTGCATCGACAGCTTGCGCACATGCTTCATGGCACGGACGGCGTCCGGGTTCAGGACGACCACGGCCTCGCCGAAGAGGGCGCCGTTCTTCGTGCCGCCGAACGAGAGGACGTCGACGCCGACGGTGTTGGTGAACGTACGCATCGGTACGTCCAGCGACGCCGCGGCGTTGGCTATCCGGGCCCCGTCCAGGTGCACCTTCATGCCGTGGCCGTGGGCGTGGTCGCAGATGGCGCGGATCTCGTCAGGTGTGTAGACCGTGCCCAGCTCGGTGTTCTGGGTGATCGAGACGACCTGCGGCATGGCACGGTGTTCGTCGTCCCAGCCGTATGCCTGCCGGTCGATGAGCTCGGGCGTGAGCTTGCCGTCCGGCGTGGGCACGGTGAGCAGCTTGATGCCGCCCACCCGCTCCGGGGCGCCGCCCTCGTCGACGTGGATGTGGGCCGACTCGGCGCAGATCACGGCGCCCCAGCGGTCGGTCATCGCCTGGAGCGAGACGACGTTGGCGCCGGTTCCGTTGAAGACCGGAAAGACTTCCGCGGTGGGGCCGAAGTGACTGTGCATGACGCGCTGGAGTTGCTCGGTGTAGTCGTCCCCGCCGTAGGCGATCTGGTGACCGCCGTTGGCGAGGGCGATGGCCGCGAGGATCTCCGGGTGCGTGCCCGCGTAGTTGTCACTGGCGAAGCCGCGTACCTGCGGGTCGTGGTGGCGTCGTGCGTCGGTCCTTACGGTTGCGGGGTCAGCCACAGGCGCTTTCCGTTCACTTCCGGGGCGGGCCGGTCCCAGACGCCGGCGATGGCATCGGCCAGTTCCTTGACGTCGGTGAAACCCGCGAATTTCGCATGAGGGCGCTCGGCGCGCATCGCGTCGTGCACCAGTGCCTTGACGATCAGGATCGCAGCCGCGGTCTTCGGACCTTCGTCGCCCCCTGCTTTACGGAAGGCGTCGGCGAGCGCGAGCGTCCATGCCTCGGCCGCCGCCTTCGACGCGGCATAGGCCGCGTTTCCCGCGGTGGGCTTGCTCGCGCCGGCCGCGCTGATCAGCACATAGCGGCCTCGGTCGCTGCGTTGCAGCCCCTCCTGGAAAGCCAGTGAGGTGTGCTGGACCGTGCGGATCAACAGCTTCTCCAGCAGGTTCCAGTCGGCGAGGTCGGTGTCGGCGAAGGTGGCACTGCCGCGCCAGCCGCCGACAAGGTGGACCAGGCCGTCGATCCGGCCGAATTCCTTCTCCGTCCGGTCGGCCCACTCGCGGGCGGCCGCGAGGTCCAGCAGATCGACCGTGTCCCCGGTGACGGTGGCGCCGCCGTGGGCGTAACGCGCGGCGTCGACGGCCTCTGCCAGGCGGGTGGCATCGGCGTCGGACCCGACGACGGTCGCACCGGCCTCGGCGAGTCTCAGCAGCGTGGCCCGGCCGGCCGGGCCGGCGGCCCCGGCGACCGCGATCACGGCGCCTTCGAGAGCACCGCTCCCATTGCTCCTGCCGTTTCCGTTCATGGCCACCGCCTCCTCAGACCCGGCGCTCACGCGGTTGCCCGCTCGGCATCCGCAGCGGTGATCCCCTTGGTCGAGGCGATCACGTTCTTCAGCTTCTTGGAGAGCGCCTCATAGAACATGCTCAGGGGAAACTCGTCCGCAAGCACGTCGTCGACGAGCTTACGGGGCGGCTGGGACAGATCCAGCGCGTCCGGACCCTTGGCCCAGCGGGATCCCGGGTGCGGGGCGAGGTAGGTGGAGACGAGACCGTACGCGGCGAACCAGTGAACGAGCTTGGGGCGGTCGATACCGTCGCGGTAGAGCTTCTCGATCTCGCCGCAGAGCTGGTTGGTGACCTCCGGGGCGCGGCCCCAGTCGATCCGCAGCGTGTTGTCGGTCCAGCGGACCACGTCGTGCTTGTGGAGGTACGCGAAGAGCAGCTGGCCGCCCAGACCGTCGTAGTTGCGGACGCGCTCGCCGGTGACGGGGAAGCGGAACATCCGGTCGAACAGCACGGCGTACTGCACGTCGCGCCCCTGGGGGAAACCGTCGGCTTCCAGCTTCACGGCCTCCTTGAAGGCGGTGAGGTCGCAGCGCAGCTCTTCGAGCCCGTACATCCAGAACGGCTGACGCTGCTTGATCATGAAGGGGTCGAACGGCAGGTCGCCGTGGCTGTGCGTGCGGTCGTGAATCATGTCCCAGAGGACGAAAGCCTGCTCGCAGCGCTGCTGGTCGCCGACCATCGCCCGGATGTCGTCCGGCAGTTCGACGCCGAGCAGCTCGACCGACGCCTCGGTGACCCGGCGGAAGCGGGCGGCCTCGCGATCGCAGAAGATCCCGCCCCAGCTGAAGCGCTCGGGGGCCTCGCGCACGGCGACGGTCTCCGGGAAGAGCACGGCGGAGTTGGTGTCGTAGCCGGAGGTGAAGTCCTCGAAGGTGATGCCGCAGAACAGCGGGTTGTCGTAGCGGGTGGCCTCGATCTCGGCCAGCCACTCGGGCCAGACCATCCGCAGTACGACCGCTTCGAGGTTGCGGTCCGGGTTGCCGTTCTGTGTGTACATCGCGAAGACGACCAGGTGCTGCACCCCGTCGGCCCGGTCCCTGGCCGGCTGGAAGGCGAGCAGCGAGTCGAGGAAGTCCGGCACCCCGAATCCGTCGGCAGCCCAGCGACGCAGGTCCATGACCAGCGCGCGATGGTACGCGGCATCGTGCGGAAGCAGCGCGGAGAGCTCTTCGACCGCTCCGGTCACGCGCTCCAGCGCCTCCAGGACGGTGTCCCGGGAGGGGGCGCCCTCGGCCTCGAAGTCGATCGAGCCGTCCTTCGACTGCCAGGGGCGGATCTCCTCGACGGCATTCTTGAGCACCGGCCAGGCGGGCTGGTCGACCACCCGCCGGTCGGTAGTTATGTCACCCGCGGCAACGTCACGCACAAGAATTTCCGTCATAACACTTCCTCCACAGGAGAACCTCGCGTCAGACAACCGTATCCATGCACACTTCCTCCGGACAAGTGGACCTCGGGAGATTATCCTGCGCACCCCCATGGTCACCGTGATTTTTCCTGCCTGAAACCCTCCCGGCGAACGCTTCCGTCGACCGACCGGAGCCCTCGGTTCCCGGTCCGCCCGAACTCGAACATCTGAGCGGTCATCTCGTGCAGGGGCGCGCCCACGCATGAGTGACACAGCGCGTCGGCCACGGCCGCCTGCCGGTAGGACGGACGGCATCCGCCCTTCGCACCACCTGAGGAGATCGCCGCGTGCGTGTCCGCGCCGTCCTTGTCGCCGCCGTCATCACCGGGTTCCTGCTCGGTGCCGCCGATGTCCACGGTGTCCACGGACACGGCGCCGCGCCACCTCGTCACAGCGGTTCCCTCGTGTCGGAGGTGGGCCGATAGGGTGCCGGATTGCCGTAATGCCGTAGTGCCTCGTGGGTAGGAGCCGCACGCGGGACGCCGTCGACGGAAGCGAGTTGCCTTGTCTTTTCTCACCATCGGTCATCGCGGAGTGATGGGTGTCGAGCCGGAGAACACCCTGCGGTCGTTCGTCCGTGCCGAACAGGCCGGGATGGACGCCATCGAACTGGACCTGCATCTGAGCAAGGACGGCGCGCTGACCGTCATGCACGACGCCGATGTGGACCGCACGACGGACGGCAGCGGTCCGATCGCCGAGAAGACCCTGTCCGAGCTGCGCGAACTCGACGCCGGGCAGGGCGAGCGCGTGCCGGTCTTCGAGGAGGTGCTCGACGCCGTGCGGTCACCCGTACAGGCGGAGATCAAGGATGTGGCAGCGGCCCGTGCTCTGGCCGAAGTGATGCTGCGGCGCGGTCTCGTCGGCCGGGTCGAGGTGTCGTCGTTCCACGACGAGGCGGTCGCCGAGATCGCGAACCTGGTGCCGGGGGTGCGCACCGTGCTCATCGCCGGCCGCTGGGGCGGCGACGTGGTGGAGCGGGCGAAGGCGGTGGGTGCGGCCACGCTGGCGCTGAACATCCGCCGCCTCACCCTGGAGGTGGTCGAGCAGGCGCACGCCGAAGGACTGAAGGTCATCGGCTGGGTGGTGAACACCCAGGACCATCTGCGGCTGGTACGCGCCCTGCGGCTGGACGGCGCGACCACCGACTACCCGGAGATCCGCCGCGCCGGCCGCTTCACCGCCTGATCGGCACGCTCACCGACCGCCCGGAGATCCGCCGTGCAGGCTGACCGCCTGACCGCCTGACCGGCGCGCTCACCGACTGTCCGGAGATCCGCAGCTCCGGTCGCCTCACCGGCTGATCGGACCCGTCAGACCAGGTCCTTGACCAGCAGCTCGAAGGCGAGGTCGTCGCGTTGCGGGATGCCGAAGCGTTCGTCGCCGTACGGGAACGGGCTGACCTTTCCCGTACGGCGGTAGCCCCGGCGCTCGTACCAGGCGATCAGCTCCTCGCGCAGCGAGATCACGGTCATGTGCATCTCCCGCACCCCCCAGCTCTCGCGCACGGTGCGCTCGGCCTCGGCGATGATCGTCTTGCCGAGGCCGGCACCCTGCAGCTCGGGGCGGACCGCGAACATCCCGAAGTAGGCCGCGTCACCGCGGTGTTCGAGCTGGCAGCAGGCGACGAGCGCGCCGTCGCGCTCGACCACGAGCAGGCGGCTGCCGGGCGCCTCGATGACCTCGCGGACACCGTCCGGGTCGGTGCGCTGCCCCTCCAGGAGATGCGCCTCGGTGGTCCATCCGGCCCGGCTGGAGTCCCCGCGGTATGCCGACTCGATCAGAGCCACGAGCGCGGGCACATCGGTGCCGGCCGCGTCGCGGAAGGTCAGCGGCAACGAGTCGGTGGCGGGGGCTGTGTCCATGGCGGGTGGCTCTCCGTTTCTCTGCTGTGGCCGTGCCGCAGCAGCGTAACCCCCGTGTCCAGGTCCTATGGTCGGCGCATGGTTCATGTGCTGAGCAGCCGGATTCTTCTGCGTCCGGCCGATCCCGAACGGTCACGGATCTTCTACGGCGAGTCCTTGGGACTGCCCGTCTACCGGGAGTTCGGCACCGGCCCCGAGCGCGGCACGGTCTACTTCCTCGGAGGCGGCTTCCTGGAGGTCTCCGGACGCGCCACCTCTCCGCCGGTGCCCGGCCTCTCGCTGTGGCTGCAGGTCGCGAACGTCCGAGCGGCGCACGAGGAGGTGTCGGCCCGCGGCGTCGAGGTGGTTCGGCCGCCGGTGCGTGAGCCGTGGGGGCTCGTCGAGATGTGGATCCGCGATCCGGACGGGCACCGGATCGTCGTCGTGGAGGTGCCGGAGGACCATCCGCTGCGCCACCGGCCGTAGGCCCTGATCGTCCGTGCGCGGCGGGAAACACTCCCGTCGCGCGCTCCCCGTGTACCCCAATGCGCCGCGTACGAGCGGTTCGTCCCGGGCATCGACCAAGGGGACCGACGTCGTATGTCCAGGGGGAGGTGCGCTGTGCACGGACCGGCGATGTCCGGCTGGCTGCTCATGGCGTTGTGCGCGATGACGGGCGCGTACTGCCTGCTGCGCACACGTGGCGAGACCGGGGAGGGCCGCAGAACCGCACGGGCGGAGGCGTTGATGGGGTTCGGCATGGCCGCCATGGCGGTGCCCGCCGCCGTCGTGACACCACCGGCGTGGGGTTGGGCGGTGTACGCGGTGCTGTTCGGCACGGCCTCGCTGCGCGCGCTGTGGTTCTCCCGGCACAGCAGGCACCATCTGCACCACCTGGTCGGGTCGTCGGCCATGGTCTACATGGCGCTGGCGATGGCACCGGGAGGTGGGGCCCACGAGGGACACGCGGGCCACGGGATCGCCGCGACGGCCGGGGGCATACCCCTGCTGACCGGACTGCTGCTGGCCTACTACGCGGTCTATGTGCTGCGTTCAGGGGCCCGGTTGATACCGGTGGCCGCGACGGCGGGGGGTGGGGGCGGGCCTGTCGGAGGCGGCTGGGTCGCACGGCCCGAGCTGGCTCTCGCCTGCCGGCTGACGATGGGGATCGCCATGTTCGCGATGTTGCTGACCCTGTGAGACCGGCGGCGGACCACACCGTGGCGTGCATCACTTGCTGTGCGCAACCATACCCGTGGCGATCGCGCGGCTCATAGGCTGACGGCATGTTGGTCTCCCTCGCGCTGCTGCTGCTCGGTGCACTGGCCGCCGTCGTGACTCCGCGCCTCATGGCACGCGCCGATTGGCCCGAGCGCGAACCCGTCGTCGCGCTGTGGGTGTGGCAGTGCGTGGTGGCCGGGGTCCTGCTCTCCTTCGCGCTGTCCATGACGTTCAGCGCGGCCGCGGCCTGGCAGGCGGTGCGCGGGCATGTGTTCGCTCCGGCGCCTCATGCCGTGGTGGAGGCGTATGCACTGAGCGGCCACGGGCGGTGGTTCGCGGCCATGGCCGTCCTGCTGGCGCTCGGCGGGGTGTGGACGGTGGCGATGCTGGTCCGGGAGATCCACCGCGCCCAGGTGCGACGCAGGCGACGCCGCGCCGAACTGCTGGTGCGTGCCCCGCTGCTGCCCGGCGAGGAGCCCGGCAACGACCGGCTCGTCGTGCTGGAGGGAGAGCGCCCGGATGCCTGGTGGCTGCCGGGCGCCGCGCCCCAACTGGTCATCACCACAGCGGCGCTCGGGCGCTTGAAGGGCCGTCAGCTCGATGCCGTGCTGGCCCATGAGCAGGGACACGCGAACGCCAGGCACGACTGGCTGCTGCACTGTTCCGGCGCGCTCGCGACCGGGTTCCCGCAGGTGCCGGTGTTCGCGGCCTTCCGCGACGAGATGCACCGGCTGATCGAACTGGCCGCGGACGACGTGGCGTCCAGGCGCTTCGGACGGCTGACGATCGCGCTGGCCCTGGTCGAACTCAACGAGGACCGCGGCGTGTTCGGCCCGGGGCCGGCCCCGGACGCCCAGCTGCCCCTGCGGGTGAACCGGCTGCTGACCCCGGTGGAACGGCTCACGGCGGGCCGTCGGCTCCGGCTGACCGCGGCAGCCGCCCTGGTGCCGGTGGTTCCGCTTCTGGTGGCGTTCCTTCCGGGACTCAGCGCTCTGGGATAGCCGGGTACGCGGATCGTCCGCGAAGATCGCCCCATGCTCTCTTCGCCGCCCCGCACCCGTTCCGGCCTCTCGCCCCTCGGTACGGCCGTGGCCTGCGCCTCCGCGGCGCTGGTCCTGCTGCTCCTGGTCGTCGCGCGCTGGTCACCGCTGATGGCCCTGGACCGAACGGTGGCGGTCGCCCTGCACCGGAGGGCGGTCACCGAACCCGGTCTCGTCCACGCGAACCGGATCCTGACCGACTGGGTGTGGGATCCCTGGACCATGCGCTCCCTGATCGTGGTGGCCGCGGCGGTGCTGTGGTGGCGCGGGGCCAGGACGCAGGCGGTGTGGGCGGCGGCGACGGTCGTGCTGTCGACGCTCCTGCAACAGGGCCTGAAGTCCGCGGTCGGCCGGGAGCGTCCACGGTGGCCGGACCCGGTGGATTCCGCCCATTACGCCGCGTTCCCGTCCGGCCACGCGATGTCGGCCACGGTGGCCTGCGGTCTGCTGCTCTGGCTGCTGCGCCGGCACGGTACGCGACCCCGGGTGTGGTGGGCGGCACTGGTGGTGGCATCGGTCTCGGTGGTCGGCGTGGGCGCCACCCGGCTCTATCTGGGAGTGCACTGGCTGAGCGACGTCGTGGGCGGCTGGCTGCTGGGGGCGGCCGTGGTCGGGTTCGCCGTCGCCGGGCTCGCCCGGTACGAGCGGCGGGCGGACCGGCCTTGCGACAACACCCCTGCACCGTGAAGGATCGCGTCCATGCAGATCAAGGGTGTGCTCTTCGACTTCTCCGGGACGCTGTTCCGTATCGAGTCGGTCCGATCCTGGTTGCGCGCGGTCCTCACGGAGCAGGGGGTGGAGGTGAGCGGGGCCGACTTCGAGCGGTACGTGCGAGAGCTCGAATCCGTCGGCGCGCTGCCGGGCGGTCCGCCTCCCCTGCATGTTCCCGGACGGCTGGCCGCCGCATGGGCCGCCCGCGACGAGAACGCGGCCCTGCACCGGGAGGTGTACACGGGACTGGCCCGGCAGGTGGCCCTGCCGGATCCGGGGCTGTACGACGCCCTGTACGAGCGGCACAGGTCTCCTGCCGCGTGGCGGCCCTATCCGGACGCGGCAGAGGTGCTCGGCGCACTGCGTGACAGCGGTACGCGTGTCGGTGTGGTCAGCAATATCGGCTGGGACCTGCGGCCGGTCTTCCGGGCCCACGGCCTGGACACGTACGTCGACGCCTACGTCCTGTCGTACGAGCACGGCATCCAGAAGCCGGACGCCCGGCTCTTCCACACGGCCTGCACACTTCTCGGCCAGAATCCGACGGATGTGGTGATGGTCGGCGACGACCGGCACGCCGACGGTGGGGCGGCGGCCCTGGGCTGCCAGGTGCGCTTTGTACAGCATCTTCCGGTGGAGGAGCGGCCCGACGGGCTACGAAAACTGGGGCTGGTACCGGGCATCGCCTGAAAGACATGTGAGAGATGTCCCGGACGCGCAATGGGTCCGATTGTCACATCGGGGCCTTAGCCTGTAGGCATGTCCCGTCACCCCTCCTCCTCCGACTCCGTACGCAGCGCCGCCGTGGTGAACAAAGAGATTCGTGACCTCTGGCAGCGCTCCGGTGGCTGTCTGTCCCCGGAGGACGAGGAGCAGTACCAGCGACTGCTGGTGGAGTGGGCCGCGGCGACCGGCCCGAGCGCGCGGTCGGCCGCCTGACACACGCGTCGGCGGTGGCGGTCCCGCGGGACGGAGGATCCGCCCCGCGGGACGCCGCTCGACAGGAAGTGCGGCCCGGTCAGCGGTCGAAGTAGTCCGGCTGCGTCTGGACATTGAGCTCGTCCAGCCGCACCCGCTTCGCCGGGTCGGTCCGCCGGTCGTCCAGCCTCAGGACGTCGAAGCCCTTGGCGATGTCGTTGGAGTAGATGTAGCCGTTGTAGTAGTACGCCGACCAGGGGCCGGCCGTGGTGACGGCCTCCGTGTTGATGGGGCCGCGCTCGAAGTAGCCGATCTCCTTCGGCTTGGAGGAGTCGGTGAAGTCCCACACCGAGACTCCGCCCTGGTACCAGGCCTGGACCATCAGGTCACGGCCCTTGACCGGGATGATCGAACCGTTGTGGGCAACGCACACCTCGGTGTCGGCCTGCGGACGGTCGATCTTGAAGTAGCTGCGGAAGACCAGCTTGCGGTGGTCGCCCTTGCCGACGATGTCGTAGATGCCGTCGGCACCGCGGTTCGGCCCGATCTCGTCGTTGCAGGTGGCGGCGCCACCTCCGCCGAGCTCATCGGTGAAGACGACCTTGTCTGCCTTCTGGTTGAACGTCGCCGAGTGCCAGAACGCGAAGTTCACGTTGTCCTGGACCCGGTCGATGATCTTCGGATGCTCCGGATCCTTGATGGAGAACAGCAGACCGTCGCCCATGCAGGCTCCGGCGGCCAGGTCCTTCGACGGCAGCACCGTGATGTCGTGGCAGCCGGTCGTCTTCGAGACTCCCGGGTTGGTGGGCGCGCCCGGGTTGCCGCCGTCCGGGAAGAGCACGGGGAAGTTCACGACCGCGGCCTTCTGGGGCGCCTTGCGGTCGACCTTGATGATGGAGATCCCGTCGTGCGGCGGCTGGCAGTCGGGGAACGACTCGCTCGGCGAGTACGAGGAGACGTACACGTACACGCTGCCGCGCGCGGGAACCAGTGTGTGGGTGTGCGAACCGCAGGCGGTCTCGACGGCGGCGACGTACTTCGGGTTGCGCTTGTCGCTGATGTCGAAGATCTTCATGCCCTCCCAGGAGGACTTCTCCGTGGCGGGCTGGGTGGTGCTGGTGCAGGAGTTGTCGCTGCGCGAGGAGTCGGTGGACAGGAAGAGCAGGTTGCCCGAGACCGAGATGTCGTTCTGCGATCCGGGACAGAGGACCTGCGAGACCGTTCTGGGGGACTTCGGATTACTGATGTCGTAGATCCGGAAGCCGTCGTAGTTGCCTGCGAAGGCGTACTTCCCCTGGAAGGCCAGGTCCGTGTTCAGCCCCTGGAGTGCGTCCTTCGGGACATTGGCCAGATGGGTGATGTTGCCGCTGTGGACGATCTCGTCCACGCCGGGTATCTCGCCGCCGCGGATGGCTGCCGCGGCTTCGGCCTCCTGTGCCGTGGAGACATCGGCACGGGCGGCAGTCGTGTCACCGGGATCGGGCGTCGCGGCCGCGGGGCCGGCCGTCAGCAGCGTGGCCAGCAGCCCGGCGGCTGCCACGGTCACACCCAGGCGTCTGCGGCGCGCCGGGCTCGTACGCAACGAAATCACTGCGTTCCTCCCATGTATCCGTACGTAGTTGAACAGTTCACGGACCCCGGCAGTATCGTCCTTGCCATGGCCATACCAACAGATGGCAACAGAGACGTAATGAAAGTTTCTGATCACTGTCGCGCGGAAGCGTGTTAGGACGGTTGGCAACCACCCCATAGGGCAATGGAGGTCCTCTTGTTGATGCGCCGTCGGACCATGTGCGTACGCAGATCCGCTCTTGCCGTGGCCGTCCTGACTGCCGCTCTCACCCTGGGCGCCTGCGACGGCGGAGGCGGTGACGACCGCACGAAGGCGCAGACGGGCGAGGGTCCTTCGGTTGTGGCGCCGGGGAAACCGGGCGAGCCCGCGCGGACCCTGTCCCCCGAGGAAGCGGCGAAGGTCGCGAAGGAAGCCACGGACGACACCCCCAACTCGGCCGACTTCCAGTACGTGCAGATGATGATCCGACACCACGCCCAGGCACTGGAGTTGACCGCCCTCGTGCCCGACCGCTCGGACTCCGCCGCGGTCAAGCGGCTCGCCGAGCGCATCACCGCGGCCCAGAAGCCGGAGATCGGCGCCATGGAGGGGTGGCTCACCCACCACGACGGAGAGAAGCACACGAGCGGCCACGATCACTCGGCGATGCCGGGGATGGCGACCGCCAAGCAGCTGGAACAGGCAAGGACGGCGAACGGTGCGGCCTTCGACAAGCTCTTCCTGAAACTGATGACCACCCACCATCAGGGAGCGATCACCATGGCGACGGAAGTCCTCTCACAGGGCAACAACGTGCAGGTCGAGGAGATGGCCGGGGACGTCGTCGCCCAGCAGACGGCGGAGATCGACAGGATGCGCGCGATGTCGTCCTGACCGCACCCGCGCGCCTCTCCCGCGCCCGGGCCGCCGGTGCCATGCTGGAGGAATCCCGCGGGAAGAGGTGCGCCGTGCTCCGTGTCGCCGTCGTCGGCTCCGGCCCCAGCGGGGTCTACACCGCCCAGGCCCTGGTCGAGCAGGACCGGATCCCAGGTGTCCGGGTCGACGTGCTGGACCGGCTCCCCTGCCCGTACGGCCTCGTGCGCTACGGCGTCGCCCCCGACCACGAGAAGATCAAATCACTGCAGCGCAGCCTGCGTACGGTCCTGGAGCACGAGCGGATCACCTTCGTCGGAAATGTCGAGGTGGGCGGCGACGGAATCCCGACCGAACGGATCCGCGAGCTGTACCAGGCGGTCGTGTACTGCGTCGGGGCGGCGACCGACCGCGGTCTCGGCATCCCCGGTGAGGACCTGCCCGGCAGTTGCTCCGCGACGGAGTTCGTGTCCTGGTACAGCGCGCACCCGGACGCCGCCGACGACTTCGTGCTGCGAGCCCGTTCGGCCGTGGTGATCGGGGTCGGCAACGTGGCGGTGGACGTGGCGCGGATCCTGGCACGGGGCGGGGATGAGCTGCGCCCCACCGACGTACCGCACGGGGCACTCGGCACGCTCGCCGGAAGCCGGGTGCGCGAGATCCACATGGCCGGCAGGCGCGGCCCCTCCCAGGCCAGGTTCACCACCAAGGAACTGCGCGAGCTGGGCACGCTGCCCCGCGCGCGGGTCGTGGTGGACGAGGCGGAGCTGGCCCTCGATCCGGCGTACGCCGATCCGTCCCCCGGCTCGGCACCGGCCCTGTCCTCACCGCCGAACGCACCGTCCCTGACGGCGGCGGCGCGGCGCAATGTCGAGGTGCTGCGCGGCTGGGCCACCGCCGGCCCCGTCGGCGGGACCATGGCAGAGGATCCGGTGCGCACCATCCATCTGCGGTTCTTTCTGCGCCCCGTCGCGCTGCTGGAACGGGACGGCCGGGTGGCCGGGGTGCGGTTCTCCCGTACCGTGCCGGACGGCAGCGGGGGTGTGCGCGACTCCGGCAGGTACGAGGACATCGATGCCCAGCTCGTACTGCGGGCCGTCGGGTACCGGGGGCTGCCGCTCCCCGGTCTGCCGTTCGATCCCGCACGCGGGACGGTGCCGCATCGGGCGGGGCGGGTGCTGCGGGACGGGGTGCCCTCGCCCGGGGAGTACGTCGCCGGGTGGATCAAGCGGGGGCCGACCGGGGTGATCGGATCGAACCGGTCCTGCGCGAAGGAGACGGTGGCTTCGTTGCTCGACGACGCTCCGCTGCTCACTGGGCGCCCGTCGGCACCCGATCCGGTGGCCGCGCTGCGGGCGTGGGGGCTGCGCCCGGTGGAGTGGGACGGCTGGCTGTCCATCGAGCGGGCGGAAGCGGCGCTGGGGCGCTCCCTGGGCCGCGGGCCGGTGAAGATCCCGGACTGGGCGGGGCTGCTGAGCGCCGCGAAGGACGGCGACCGGGGCGGAGCGTGACGCTATCGCTCTTCACTCGACCGAGGTGGAGCGTGACGCTATCGCTCTTCGCCGACGCGCCGCACCTGCCGGTTCACAGCGTCCAGGACGGTGTCCAGCAGCCCGGGGAACAGCGCCTCAAGATCGTCCCGGCGCAGCCCGTTCATCTTGGCCGTGCCGCGGTAGAACTGCTCGATGACGCCGCTCTCGCGCAGCACCCGGAAGTGGTGCGTGGACGTCGACTTGGACACCGGGAGCTCGATGCGGGAGCAGATGAGCTCGGCATCGGCGGCGGCCAGCTCCCGGACCACGCGCAGCCGCATCGGGTCGGAGAGTGCGTGGAGCACCGCCTCGATGCGGATCTCGTCCCGCGTGGGGTGGTCGAGCGCGCGGCCGCCGACCGCAGCGGCGCTCGGTGCGTCGGGGGCGCTGACTGGGGTCACGATGGCTCCGCTCGCTGGCTCTGTCCGGCTCTCTCATCATACGAGACCTGTCATAGTTTGACATTCATCGTACAATGAGTCCGGCCGCGCGTCGGCCGGCCCGCGAGGCCGCCACGCGGGCGCCGATGAGCTCTTCCACGTGAAGCTCCCCCAGGCGCATATGGCGTCCGGCGGTTCGAGCGGGCTCCGGCCGGGCGGGGTCAGCGGTTCGGGGAATCGGCGCGGGCCGCCCTCCGGGCACTGGGCGATGAGCGAACCCGGCGGCCCGTCAGCCGCTGAGCAGGTCCGGGTTCTCGGCGAGTGAGGCGAGGTGTCCGGCCGGATCGGCGATCAGCCTACGGGCCGTCAGGTCGAGCATCCCCGCCAGGCCCGTGACCTCCGCCGCGACCGTCCCGTCCTCCTTGAGGATCTCCTGCGCGACCGTGAACGTCTTCCCTTCGCCGTATACGAACCGGCAGGTCACTCGCACCCGGTCGCCGCCGCGGAGCTCCCGCCGGAACTTCACCGTCGTTTCGAGCGCCACCGGACCGACTCCGCTCGCCAGCAGCTTCTCCTGCGGAAGTCCGGCCGCGCGCAGCAGCTCCCAGCGCGCGTGCTCGGCGTACTGCAGATAGACGGCCTGGTTCAGATGCCCTTGCGTGTCCAGCTCGTAGCCACGGACGGTCACGTCCACAGAGAAAGTCATGACTCTCCCAACAGCCCGGCGCATTCCACGATTCCCGCCGCGCCGGGTACAACTGCCCACGCCGCGGGGCTTTACGCACCTGTCATGCGCGGGTAACTTCCTCCCCGCAAGAGATTGCAGCAAAATTCTGACAGCAGTTGCTGTTCGGAATGCACTGCTCGCCCGAACCCCGAGGCGCGTCAGGGTTCTCCGGCGGGACCTCGCAGGTCGTCGATGACCATCTGCGCCGTTGGCTGCCGGGGCCGCTGGGCCGCGGCCCTCCCCTGGAGATACGCATGAGACACACCTCGCACCGGCTGCTGAGGCGCCCCCTGGCGGCAGCCGTGGCAGCGGCCGGGCTGCTCGGACTCCTCACCGCGCTACCGGAGAACGGCCCGCCGTCCGTCGTTCCCGCCGCGTCGACGGAGAACACCGCGACGGTCTTCTACTACACGAAGACCAAGAACTGGTCGGCGTACAACCTGCATTACGCGCCGGACGGCGGTTCCTGGACGACCGTGCCCGGTGTGCGGATGGAGGCGGCCTGCACCGACTGGGTCAAGAAGACCGTCAGCCTGGGCAGCGCGTCCGGTCTGGCGGCGACGTTCAACGACGGCAACGGGGTCTGGGACAACAACGCCGGCAAGAACTACGCGCTGGGAACCGGCAGCATCACCGTCAAGGACGGGGTCGTGGCACACAGCGACCCGTGTGCCGACACCGGCACCGACCCGGAGCCCTCGCCCTCTCCGACGGACAGCCACACCGCGTCGGTCTACTACTCGACGACGACGGTCGGCTGGACCACCACCAACCTCCACTACCAGCCGGCGGGCGGATCGTGGACCGCTGTCCCGGGTGTGGGCATGGAAGCGGCCTGTACGGGGTGGGTGAAGCGGTCTGTCGATCTCGGCAGTGCCACCTCCATGCAGGCCGCGTTCAACAACGGCAACGGGGTCTGGGACAACAACAACGGCAGCAACTACACGATTCCGGCGGGTGTTTCCACGGTCAAGGACAGGACCGTCACCGCCGACGCCGCGGACCCGTGCGTCGAGGAGTCCCCGGACACCGAGGCCCCGTCCGTACCAACGAAGGTCAGCGCCGACGCCGACGGTGTGTCGGTGGTGCTGACCTGGGAGCCGTCCACCGATGACCGGGGCGTCACCAAGTACCAGGTGACCAGGACCGGCGGCACCAAGGGAACGATGGTCACCGATGTCGGTTCCACCGTCTACTCCGACGCGAACCTGGAGGAGAGGACGGCCTACAGCTACACGGTGAAGGCGGTCGACGCGGCCGGCAACGTCTCCGCCGCATCGGCCACCGCCACCGCCACCACCGGGGAGAAGCCGGCCGCTCCGGCCGCCGGGCAGCCTCTGGGCACCGATCCGCGCAAGGACCCGATCTACTTCGTGCTCACCGCCCGGTTCAATGACGGCGACAGCTCCAACAACCGGGGTGGCAGCCAGCACGAGAAGTCCGGCAACGCGGCCAACAACGACCCGATGTTCCGGGGGGACTTCAAGGGCCTGGTCAACAAGCTCGACTACATCAAGGGCCTCGGCTTCTCCGCGATCTGGATCACCCCGGTGGTGCTGAACCGGTCCGACTACGACTACCACGGTTACCACGGCTACGACTTCTACAAGGTCGACGGCCGTCTGGAGTCCGCCGGTGCCTCGTACCAGGACCTGATCAACGCGGCCCACGCCAAGGGCATGAAGATCTACCAGGACGTCGTCTACAACCACTCCTCGCGCTGGGGCGCCAAGGGGCTGTTCACCCCGACGGTCTACGGCGTCCGCGACGACCAGTGGAGCTGGTACTACGACGAGAAGAACGACGGCTTCGAATACGACGGTGTGAGCGTCGAGCCGAAGTCCGGGAAGTCGTACTACAACGGCGATCTCTGGTCCACCGCCGAACCGTCCGGAAACACCTGCCTGAACTGGGGCAAGCCCACCGGCGGCACCTCCGCCGAGGGGTACCGGATCTACAACTGCCAGTGGCCGAACCCGACTTCCGGCATGTTCCCGAAGGCGTACTACCACAACTGCTGGATCGGGAACTGGGAGGGCGAGGACGCCCGCAGCTGCTGGCTGCACGAGGATCTCGCCGACTTCAACACCGAGAGCGCACCCGTCCAGAACTACCTGATCGGCGCCTACAACAAGTACATCGACATGGGCGTCGACGGCTTCCGCGTGGACACCGCCGTCCACATCCCCCGCACCACCTGGAACCGCCGTTTCCTGCCCGCGATCCAGGAGCGCGTCACCTCGCAGTTCGGCGCCCGGGCCGCGGAGAACTTCTTCGTCTTCGGCGAGGTCGCCGCCTTCGTCAACGACAAGTGGAACCGCGGCTCGGTCAACCACTCGGCGCAGTTCTACACATGGAAGGAACGCAAGGAGTACGACGCCGACGACGAGAAGGCCGCCCTGGAGATGTACGACTACGAGCAGCAGCAGGGCACCGGATCACAGCCGACGTCCGCCAACGCCTTCCTGGACGGGAACACGTACCACACGCCGGACCACAGCCAGTTCTCCGGCATGAACGTCATCGACATGCGGATGCACATGAATTTCGGTGACGCCAACAACGCGTACAACAACGGCAAGGACTCCGACGACAGTTACAACGACGCGACGTACAACGTCGTGTACGTCGACAGTCACGACTACGGCCCCAACAAGAGCAGCGAGCGGTACGCCGGCGGTACCGACGCATGGGCCGAGAACATGTCTCTGATGTGGACGTTCCGCGGGATCCCGACCCTCTACTACGGGTCCGAGATCGAGTTCCAGGCAGGGAAGAAGATCGACTGCGGGCCGAGCTGCCCGCTGGCGACCACCGGGCGCGCGTACTACGGCGACCATCTCGCGGGCACCGTCGAAGCATCCGACTTCGGCAAGGTCACCTCGGCCACCGGCGAGGTCGCCAACACGCTCAGCAAGCCGCTGGTCAAGCATCTGCAGCGGCTCAACGAGATCCGGCGGGCCGTGCCCGCCCTCCAGATGGGCCAGTACTCCACCGAGGGCATCACCGGCTCGATGGCGTACAAGCGCCGCTACACGGACACCGCGAGCGGTGTCGACAGCTTCGCGCTCGTGGCCGTCACCGGCGGTGCCACGTACACCCAGATCCCCAACGGCACCTACAAGGACGCCGTCACCGGGGACACCCAGGTCGTGTCCGACGGCAAGCTGACGGTCGCGGCCCCGGGCAAGGGAAACATGCGGGTCTACGTCCTCGACCTCGGCGGCAAGAACGCGGCACCGGGCCAGATCGGCACGGCGGGCCCGTACTTGAAGTAGCCCCGTACCCGGAGTAGCCGAAGAGGCGGCAGGCGGCCCGGTCCACGCCGGATGCGACATCCGGTCGTGGGCCGGGCCCGTCCGCTCAGGGGTGTCCGCCGTGTGGTGGATTTCGTCGCGTGCGGCAATGAAACAGGGATGCAGCGTCCCAGTTTGGCGACGCTATTTCACCACTCCCAGGAACTCCGCCAGTTTGCGCAGGCCCAGGGGGCGGGACGGGAGTTCCCACAGATCGTTGACGATGGCCACTGCAAGCGTGTGATGCCGCATCCATGTCGGGGCGACTCGACGGAGGCTCTCAAGCGCCTTTACAGCGCCTTCCGCATTGCCGACGTCGGTGTGTGCGCGGGCGACGTCCAGGAGCAGCCAGGTGCGCCAGGAGGGCGGTGTGTCCTTGCTCAGCCGCATTCCCTTGGCCAGGCGTAGCGCCTCTTCCGGCCGGTCGTGCTGAACGGCCAGGCGGACACGCTCGATGCGGACGGACGACTTACTGAAGACGGACAGGAGACGCCCGTCCCCTTCCGTGGGCGGCATCTTCGCCAGGCGGCCGGCTGCCTTCTCCGCGGCGCGCATCATCCTGTCCGCGTCGTCGTACGCGTCCATCCGGGCGTACGAGGTAGCGGCGCTCATGGTCAGACCGCCCCATACCCGCAGCCCGGATGCGCCGTCCGTGAGGCCGTCCCGCTCCATACCGTCGGACGCGTACAGAGCAATGCTCTTGGCGTCGTCCAGTCGATTGGATCTCTGGTACGCCCACGCCAGGGAGTTGCAGATCATCGGGACGAGAAGGGGATCCCCGGAGACTTCCGCGGCAGCTATGGCACGTTCCAGGGCGGCAAGGGCAAGGTCCAGCTTGCCCAGACGGATGCTCAGATGTCCGGCCAGCTGGAATGCCTTGCCCAGTGCGGCTTGCCCCCCGTCGCCCCCCTGCGACGCCGTGAGTCGGGCGTCGGCGAGGATCCCGGGGAGCAGATTCAGGAGCTGGGGGAACTCTGCCGAGTGGTACATGGACCATGCGTCGGCGATCTCAGCGCGCAGCAGTGCAGGCGTGAGGACCTCCGCTCCGTCAGACTCCTGCGGAGGGGCGAACATGAGCGGGTGAACGGCTCGACGAACGGCCACCAACTGTGGCGGGTCGGACTCTCCCGTTGACGGGACACCTGGAGGATCACCCAGCAGCGTCGTCAGCTCAACACCGAGCCCGCCGGCCAGTGCATGCAGTGTCGGCAGACGTGCGGACCCCTTGCGCTTCTGTTCCAGCTTGCGGATGACGTCGACGGACACGCCCGACTTCTCCGCCAGCTCTTCCTGTGTCAGGTCCGACAGCCGACGGAGCCGGGACAGCTTGTCTCCGAGATGCTCGCTCACAGCTCAGACGGTACGCCGTGACGGCGACGTCGGGCCAGGAACGAAAAGAGCCCCCGCCGCAGGACGCGACGAGGGCTCTGGGGTGCTCGCTTCGCCTCGCTACCCCGCTGTCTTCAACCGCTCACGGCGGACCGCACATGGGCCGGTGCAGTCCCCGGGTCGCGGTGTCGTTCCGCCGTGCCGTGTCGTCAGACCGCGCGGTGGTACTGGTCCGGCGTGCGCAGTTCGCCGCCCAGTTCGCGGGCGGCGTGCTGGGCCCATGACGGGTTCCGCAGCAGTTCGCGTCCGAGGAGAATCGCGTCCGCCCGGCCCTCGGTGAGGATCTTCTCGGCCTGCTGAGGCTCGGTGATGAGGCCCACGGCCGCCACGGGGAGCGAGGTCTGCTCCCTGACCCGCTCGGCGAAGGGAACCTGGTAGCCCGGCCCCGTCTCGATCCGGGCCCGCGGGGCGTTTCCACCGCTGGAGACGTCCAGCAGGTCGACACCATGGGCCTGGAGTTCCTTCGCCAGTCGCACGGTCTCGTCGACGGTCCAGCCCTCGCGCTCGTCCTCGTCGTTCTCCGTGAGCCAGTCCGTCGCGGAGATCCGGAAGAAAACGGGCAGTTCCGCCGGCCAGACCTCCCGTACCGCGTCGACGACCTGGAGGGCGAAGCGGACGCGGTTGTCGAAGCTGCCGCCGTACTCGTCGTCGCGCCGGTTGGTGTGCGGGGAGAGGAACTCTCCGATCAGGTACCCGTGGGCTCCGTGCACCTCGGCGACCTGGAAGCCCGCGTCGAGCGCGCGGCGGGCGGCTTCGCGGAACCGGTCGACGACGCCCTGGATCTCGTCCACCGTCAGTTCGTGCGGCACGGGGTGACCGTCGTCGAACGGCAGCGGGCTCGGGGCGACAGGCGTCCAGCCGTGCGCGTCCGGCCCGACAGGGCCACCGCCCAGCCAGGGAGCGGCCGTGGACGCCTTCCGGCCCGCGTGCGCAAGCTGGATGCCGGGAACCGATCCCTGGCTCTTGAGGAAGTCCGTGATCCGGCGGAAGGCGGCCACCTGGGTGTCGTTCCAGATACCGAGGTCGGCCGGGCTGATCCGGCCCTCGGGGCTGACTGCCGTCGCCTCGGTGAGGATGAGTCCCGTTCCGCCGATGGCGCGTGCCGCGAGATGGGCGAAGTGCCAGTCGGT
This sequence comes from Streptomyces sp. NPDC058051, assembly GCF_042885475.1. Lineage (NCBI taxonomy): Bacteria > Bacillati > Actinomycetota > Actinomycetes > Kitasatosporales > Streptomycetaceae > Streptomyces > Streptomyces sp. NPDC058051. The sequence continues at coordinate 100,228 of NZ_JBHVRW010000025.1, read as the reverse complement.
CGCGACGCCCGTGTTCGGCCCCACGGGTTCGGCGCTGTACTGGCACATGGGCGCCATCCATACCCGGTTGGGAATGACGAGCGACCGCAGGGTGCAGGGCTCGAAGAGGACACTCACGTCGGACTCCGTTTCGGCGGGTACGAAAGAACAGCTAGTACGATACCTCCCGTACTACGAGAGTCGTCAAATTACTATGTTTCTCGTACAAGAGCGCCGACGCGCGTGCGGCCCGCGCCCGCTCCGTTTCCGGCCGGGCACGGGCCTCACGCGCGTCCACGCGACCGTGTGCGGTTATCCGCGACGCCTCAACATGATGTCGGCGTCCGCGTCGTACCCCTGGGTCCAACTGCGTCCGGCGCCCGACTTCCAGGTGACGTGCGCGGTGGTGCCGTCGTTCTTGACGCCCTCCACCGTCATGGCCCGGTCGCCGGCGCGCACGTCCCCTCGGCGCAGATCGCGCGCCTTCACGGTCACGGGCTCGGCCGACGCCGTACTCTCGGCCTCGTCCGCCGCGAGGGCGAGAGCCGCCGCCAGTTCCCGGGCGCGGGCGGGGGTGCAGACCAGGGTGAGCTCTCCCGACGGTGCCACTCCCCTGACCCGGACCCCCGCACCGACGGCGGTCGCCTCCAGGGTCGCGAGGTGTCCGTCGCGGTCCTCGATCCCACTCGTCATCGCTCCGCTCTCCCCTTGCGCGTACGTCCTCCGGCTCAGCGCAGCCGAAGGCTCTCCGGCGGGCCCAGATAGCTGGGCTTGAGGCCGCCTGTGTCGACCACCAGGTTCTGCAGCACCACCGTCGGGTCGACCATCCAGAATTTCAGCACATGGACTCCGGGCCGGCCGATCCGGTGCACCGTGGCGGTGATGTTGACATTGTCCGAGGTGGTGCGGGCCCACTGGACGTTCATCGTGCCGTCGTCGGAGCCCGTCACCGCCGTGACGTTCACCTTCTGCGGCGCGGCGTCGTCGAAGGAGACGGCGTAGGTGAGTCCGTCGGTGGCCAGGGCGTTGTTACGGGGCGAGAGGTAGGCATGGACGGTGACCGGGCCGGTCGTGAACAGCGAGATCCGGTACTCCAGCCGCGGGCTGTCGCCCCCCGGGGTCTGCCGGGACGCGGTGACGGGGAAGGGTTCCATGCCGGCGCCGGTCCGGCCGATGTCCGGGATGCGCCGCCAGCCGATGCCGCCACCGCCGACGGCGCGGGAGTAGTGGTCGGCCTCGATGGACACGTAGCCGTTGGCCTCCACGAAGCCTTCGAGCTGTGAGCGGGGCACCTTCGGATGGTCGATCACCGCCTGGACGGTCACCACGCGGCCGTCCGGTCCGCTGACCGTGACCGGCACCGTCGTGGTTCCCCGGGGTGCCCGTGACCAGTCGACGCGGAAGGTGACCCGGTCCTGCTGGTCGACGCGGCCCCGCGCGCGGTCTGCGGTCAGCCAGGGAACGCCCGTCCTGACGCGGTAGTCGAACGGAACGGTGCCCCGGTTGAACACATCGATGTACTGCGCGGACCCACTCCGGTAGGGGCTGAAGGCGGGCAGGACGGCCGGACCGCTCTCCCGGGGCCACCACGTGTCCGACCCGTCGACGGCCACGCCCATCTCGGCGACGGCCGGGAGATCGATGCGCTCGACCGCGGGGAACAGCACGTCCTCGATGGCGACGTTGTCGATCTCGGGCTGCTGCCAGGGGGCGTTCGGCCCGTAGCGCTCCACGTCGCCGTAGTCGATGTGCGGCTGGGTCTGGAATCCCTTCCATTTGCCGTCGGCTACCTGGGTGTTGAAGCGGTCGGCGAGTGCCAGGTCGTCGGAGAGCCGGGCCTCGGCGGCTGCCGCCAGATCATTGGTGAGCGCACGGCCCTGTGCCGCGTAGTGCAGATTCAGGAACTCCGCCTCGCGCAGCGCGTACAGGTTGGCGGTGGCCCGCACCGCGTAACCGACCAGCTCGTACCAGGCGTCCTGGACGGAGGCGGGGAGCTTGCGACGGATCCGTTCGGCATCGGTTGCGAGCCTCTGCCAGTCCTCGGTGACCCGTTCCAGTTCGCGGTGGTGGACGATGCTGAACGGGGTGGCCCGGTCGTCGTAGACGATCGCGGACGCGTCCTGGGCCGGGTCCTTGGCCGGGTCGAGGGTGATCTTCCGGTTCAGCAGCTCGGGTTTGCGGCGGGACTGCAACCGGGCGTACGTCCTGAGCACCTCGGCGACGGCCGCGGCCTGCTTCTCGCCGAAGTTCTGCCGGGCGTACCCCTCCTCCCACTCCGGCAGCCGGTCCAGGGTCCAGCGCTCCGGGTTCCAGGCGTACTCCAGGAAGAACTGCGTGGGCAGTTCGTTTCCCTTGAGGTCACCGACGTTGGCGACCCACAGACCGTGGTTCCCGTAGGCGACGGACTGGTGCAGCTGATCCCACATGTTCGGCAGCGAAGTGGTGTCCACCCACTTGTAGTTGCGGCCCACCCCGACGTAGTCGAAGTGGTAGTAGAGACCGTAACCGCCTGCACGGGCGTCGTGGTCGAGGTCGGGGACCTTGCGGATGTTGGCCCAGTTGTCGTCGGTGAGGACGACGGTGACGTCGTCGGGCACCCGCAGGCCCCGGTCCCAGTAGTGCTGGACCTCCTTGTACAGGGTCCACACCTGCGGAATCGTGGTGACGTCCCGGCCGGTGACCTCGGCCAGGATCTGCCGCTGGGTGGCGATGATCTCGGTCATCAGCTCGATGCCGTCGCCGTCGGGCAGGCTGACGTCGCCGTTGCCGCGCATGCCGAGGGTGACGACACCTTCGAAGTCCTCGTCCTTCATCCTGCGGATGCCTTCGGCCCAATAGGCCTTGACGGCTTCGGCGTTGCGGCGGAAGGACCACTCACCGGTGCCGCCGTAGGGGTCGTGGCCGGGGGTGGTGATGTTGCCCGCGCTGTCGCGCACGGCGGCGACCGCGTGCCGGTTCCACTCCTCGATGCCGCGCATCATCGGCGCTTCGTGCGAGGTGCCCATGACGATGCCGTACGCCGTGGCGGTGGCGTGGTTGAGCGGATCGTCCTCGGCGAAGGCACGGCCCCAGACGGCCGGCCACAGGTAGTTGGCCTTGAGCCGGAGCATGACCTCGAAGACCTTGGCGTAGAAGCCGGCGTTGAAGCCACCGGCGAAGCCGGGTGCCTTGCCCGGGCCGAAGAAGGCCGGGGCCCAGGTGCCGAGGGCTGGGTTCTCGTCGTTGATGAAGAATCCCCGGTACTTCACGGCGGGCGTGCCCTGGGTGTGGCGGCCCGGCAGGACGTGGATCTCGTCCCGGTGCACCGGGGGCACGTCGTCCCACCAGTACCAGGGTGAGACTCCGATCCCCCGGGAGACGTCGTACACACCGTAGATCGTGCCCCGCTGGTCGCTGCCGGCGATCACGAAGGCCCGGTCGACTCCGGGCAGCGGCTTCTCCACCACGGTCTGGAGACTGGTCTCCCACGCGCCGGTGATGCCGGAGACGTCGAGCTTCCCCGAGGCGACGAGACCGTCGATCAGCGGGCTGCGGCCGATCGTACCGACGAGGATGATCTCGCGGCCGCTCGGTATCGCCCCCCGCGAGAGGGCCGGGCGGACGCCCGTGACGCGTTCGATGTCGGCCCGGAGGTCGCCCGCCACCCGGACGACGCCCGCGTGGTCGCGGTCGCTCACCACGAGCGGGGCCGCCCGCCCGCCCCTCACCAGCGGGAAGCTGCCGGAGCGAGGGGTGAACGAGATGTACGCGCCCGGGTCCGTGACCCGGACGCCGCCCGGCCCGGACGCCGACGCCTCGCCGGACAGGCCGAGGAGGGAGCCGAGGGGGGTGGCCGTCAGGGCGGTGATCCCCAGTCCGGCTCCGAGAACCGCCCGGCGACTGGCGTGCTGGTGCGGGACGTGCTTGTCCATACCGCTCTCCCCTGCTCGTTCACACGCATGACAATTGGGTCGGGTCTGTGCTTCGACGAGGTGGTGCGCGGCGGCTTCGAGGGCGCCGCGCGTACAACGGCCGGGCGATGTCGCACGTCACGACCTCGGCCCCGGTATCGGCATCGGCATCGGCATCGGCATCGGCATCGGCATCGGCATGACCGTCGACGTCAGCGTCGGCATGACCGTCGACGTAGGCGTCCGACGTTCTCGAATGTTTCGAGGGCCTCCCCGCACGGCCGACGGGGAGGCCGGGCTTCCGTGCGGGGAAGCTCCCGAGCAGGGCGAAGGAGCGGTGTTGTCAGTTCCCGGCCGCGACCGGGTCCTGCTCCGCCTCCTCCACGGCGGTGTCGCACACCAGTCGGCGACGGTGATCGACCGTGCGCTCGGGGCCGGTGAGTCTCAGTCGTACCGTGTGCCGGATGTCGCGGGCGGCGCTCGATGCGGCGAGCCGCAGTTCCAGATCTCCGGGTTCGACGATCCGCCGGCCGCCGATGCCGGTGAAGGACACCAGATCGGCATGGAACCGGAAGCGGACCCTTCGAGCCTGTCCGGCGGCGAGTTCCACCCGGGCGTACCCGATCAGCCGTGCCTGCGGGCGGGTGGTCTGGGCGACCGGGTCGTGGACGTAGAGCTGCACGACCTCGGCCCCTTCGCGGTCACCGGTGTTGCGGACGGTGACGTCGATGTCGGCGGAGCCGTCGGTGGGGATCTCGGCCGCGACGGGTTCGCCGGGCTCCCAGGAGAAGGTGGTGTACGAGAGCCCGTGGCCGAAGGGGTAGAGCGGAGTCGGGTCCAGGTTGCTGACCCCGTTCGCCAGGCCGAGGGCCGGCTGGAGGTAGGTCCACGGCTGGCCGCCCGGACCGTTCGGGATGCCCAGGGGCAGCCGCCCGGAGGGGTTGACCCGGCCGGAGAGCACGCCCGCCAGCGCCGGACCGCCTTCCTCGCCGGGGAAGAACGCCTGCACGACTGCGGCCGTCCGCTCGGCCCAGCGGCCCAGCGCGTACGGACGTCCCGTCAGCAGGACCAGGATCACCGGGGTTCCGGTCGCCAGCAGCGCGTCCAGCAGTTCACCCTGGACACCGGGCAGGGACAGGTCCGCGGCGTCACAGCCCTCACCGGTGGTGCCCCGGCCGAACAGGCCGGCCCGGTCGCCCAGCACGGCGACGCAGACATCGGCGTCCCGGGCGAGCTCCGCCGCTGCGGCGATGCCGGAGGTGTCCGTCCCGTCCACCTCGCAGCCCTGTGCCGAGGACACCTCGGCTTCGGGGAACTCCGCGCGCAGCGACTGGAGCACGGTCGGGATGTCGATGCCCATCGGCACCTCGGGGTACGAGACACCGACGTGGCTGGGGAAGGAGTAGCAGCCGAGCATGGCGAGGGCGTCGTCGGCGCGCGGACCGACCACGGCGATCCGGCGCTCGCCCCGCAACGGCAGCGCGTCGCCGTGGTTGGCGAGCAGCACGACGGCCTGTTCCGCCAGCTTCCGGGCGAGCGCCCTGTTCTCCGGCGGATCGAGGTCCACGGTCTCACGCGCCTGCTCGGGATCGACTCCGGCGAGCACGGCCGGCAGCGGCGACCATTGCGGGTCGAGGAGCCCGAGCCGGCACTTCTGCAGCAGGACCCGGTTCAGCGCCCGGTCGACCAGTTCCTCGGCCACGGTGCCTTCCCGTACGGCGGCGACGAGCGCGTCGCCGTAGCTGCGGACGGTGGGCAGCTCGACGTCCACCCCCGCGGCCAGTGCGAGGCGGGCGGCGTCGGAGCGGTCGGCGGCGACCTTGTGCAGGGTCTCCAGGAAGCCGACGCCGAAGTAGTCGGCGACGACCGTGCCGTCGAACCCCCAGGTGTCCCTGAGCAGTTCGGTGAGCAGGACCGGGTCGGCGGCCGTGGGCACGCCGTCGATCTCGGTGTACGACGACATCACCGATCGGGGGCGTCCTTCCCGCAGGACCATCTCGAAGGGCGGGAGGATGACGTCGGCCATCTCCCGCGTGCCGGCCCGGACCGGCGAGAGGTTGCGGGCGCCGGCCGACGCGGCGTATCCGGCGAAGTGTTTGAGGGTGGCGACGATGCCGGCGGACTCCAGACCGCGGACGTACGCGGTGCCGATGGTTCCGACCAGGTACGGGTCCTCGGCGATGGTCTCCTCCACCCGGCCCCAGCGCAGGTCGCGCACCACGTCGAGCACGGGTGCCAGTCCCTGGTGGATTCCCACCGAGCGCATGTCGTGGCCGATGCGGTGGGCCATCTCGGTGATGAGGTCCGGGTTCCACGCGGCACCCCAGGACAGCGGGACGGGGTAGGCGGTGGCGCCCCAGGCGGTGAACCCGGCCAGGCACTCCTCGTGGGCGATCGCCGGAATGCCGAACCGGCCGGCCTCCACGATCCGTTCCTGGGCGCGGGCGAGCGAGACGGCGCCGACCCCGGGATCCACGGGGGCGGTGCCGAAGGGCCTGGTCAGCTGGCCGAGGCCGCGGGTGGTGAGCGCGTCCCAGTCGACCGGGTCGACCATGTCGTTCTGGTGCGGGGCCACCCCGTCGCCCTCGGCGTCGGCGCCCACCCAGACCCCGTACAGCTGCGCGGCCTTCTCCTCCAGGGTCATTCGGGCGACGAGGTCGGCCACCCGTGTCCCGGGGGTGAGTGAGGGGTCGCGCCAGGGGCCTTCGGCGTCGGTGGGCCGGGCGGTCCGGCGGGCGTGCGGAACAGGCGGGATTGCCATGGGGGCAGGGGTTCCTCTCATGAGTGCGGCAGTGCTGGGCGGCGTGGGTGTGCTACTTGCCGCCCACCCCCATCAGTCCGTTGATCAGCGCCCGCCGTGCCACGAGGTACACGGCGAAGATGGGCACGACGGAGAGGACGATTGCGGCCAGTACGGCGGGGATGTCGACTCCGAACTGGCTCATGAAGTTGAAGAGGCCGAGGGTCAGGACCCGGTTCTCCTCCGACTGGGTCAGGATCAGCGGGAAGAGGAAGCCGTTCCATGCCTGGATGGCCGTGTAGATCGCCACCGTACTGATGCCTGCCTTGGACATCGGGATGGCCAGTTGGAGCAGCATCCGTACGGGCGTGGCGCCGTCGAGTGCCATCGCCTCGTACATCTCCTCGGACACGTCGCGCATGGTGCCGCTGAGTACCAGCACCGCGACGGGCATCGAGAACGCGGCTGTCGGCAGGATGATCGCGGGAAGGGTGTCGTAGAGGCCCATCTTGCTGATCAGCAGATAGAGCGGAACGATCACCGCCTGCGCCGGGATGGCCACGCCGAGCAGGAAGGTCCGGAAGGCGAGCGAGGAGAGACGGCCGCGGCTGCGTACCGCCACGTAGGCCACGGGTACGGAGAGCACCAGCACGATGGCCACGGTGGCCACCGCGACGATCGCGGTGTTGCCCAGCATCGAGAAGAAGCCGTTGTGCAGCACGGTGCGGTAGTTCGAGAGGGTCGGATCCGTCGGAAGGGCCAGCGGCTCGCCGTTGAGCGCCTGGTCCTGATGCATGAGCGACGAGGAGACCAGGGTGTAGATGGGCACGATCACGATGACGAGCCAGACCAGCGAGCCCAGTCCGGCCAGCGGGTTGCCGCGGGGCCGCCGGCGGCGGGCGGGGCCTGCGGGCCGATGTGGGGTGCGCGTCATGACCGGCGCCGCGGAGCGGGTGTCGTACGACATCGCGTCACATACCTTCCCGGGTGGAGCGCATTTTTCCGAAGCCGCTGAAGCGGACGAGGATCAGCGACAGGCCGGTGGCCACGACGACCAGGGCCGTGGCGATGGCTGCGGCGTATCCCAGGTCGTACGTCTGGAACCCGGTCCGGTACATCAGATAGGGCAGGATCGTGGTGTCCGTGCCGGGACCGCCCTTGGTCATGATCAGCACGGTGTCGAAGTAGGTCAGCGAGCCGACGATCATCAGGACCGACGAGGTCGTCACGGTGTTGCGGAGCTGCGGCAGCGTGATGTGGAAGAACTGCCGCACTCTGCCCGCGCCGTCGATGGCGGCCGCCTGGTACAGGACCTCGGGGATCTGCCGCGTCCCGCCCTGGTAGATCAGGGTGTGGAAGGGCATGAACTGCCAGCCGCCGACGAAGGCCACGGTGAGCAGCGCCCCGGTGGACGAGCCCATGATGTTCGGATCGATCCCGATCCAGGGGCCGATGCCCTTGATCACCCCGAAGTTGGGGTCCAGCAGCGCGTGGAAGAGCATCGCGATCGCGGTGGTGGAGAGCAGCAGCGGAAGGAAGAAGACCGCGGAGAGGAAGGTCCGGCTGCGCTGCCGGCCCGCCGCCCAGACGCCGAGCAGCAGGGCCACGGGGGTCTGGAAAGCCCAGCTGATCACGGTGAGCAGGAGGCTCAGCCAGGCGGCCTGGCGGAACTCGGGGTCCTTGAACAGCCGGGTCCAGTTGCTCATGCCGGTCGGGGTCGGGGAGTTGAGCCCGTCCCACTGGCAGAAGGAGAGATACACGGCGATCGCCAGGGGAACGATCGCGAAGACCGCGAAGAAGAGGATGCCGGGCGCGGCCCAGCCGACCGACGGGCGGCCGACGTTGCCGACGGCCGCCTTCCCCTTGCCCCGCGTCCTCATGTGCGGAGTGTGGTGGGACATCGCTACTTGACGGCCTTCATCGCTGCGACGAACTGCTCGGGCGTGGACTTCCCGGCGAACAGCTTGCTGATCTCGGTGAGCAGGGGCGTGGCCTGCTTGGATTCCAGCGCCTGGTCCCAGGAGAGCGTGAAGCTGGGGGCCTTCTGCACCATCTGGTACTGGTCGGCGGCGAACTGCGGGTTGGGTGAGGAACTCAGCATCGACGCGGCGTTGGAGGTGGTGGGAATGTCACCGTTGTCCACCAGGGACTTGGCGTACTTCTGGGACGCCATCGTCTTCAGGAAGGCGATGGCGGCGTCCTTGTGCTTCGTGCGGGCGTTGACGGACCAGTAGTTGGTGGGGTTGCCCACCACGTTCGCGGGGTCGCCGGTGCCTCCCGCCACTGTCGGGAAGGCGGTCCAGCCGAGGTCCTTCTTGGCGAACTCGGGGGCCTTGCCCAGCTGGGTCGAGTACTCCCAGGAGCCCATCAGGTGCATGGCGGCCTTCCCCTTGTTGAGGAGGGTGGGGGCGCCGCCGTTGCCGTAGTCGACCGAGTTGAAGTTCTTCCCGAACGCCCCCGCGTCGATGAGTTCCTTGACGGTCTGCGCCGCCTTGAGCACCGCCGGGTCGCCCCAGCCGGAGGAGTCGCCGTTCTGGATCCTGCGGAAGACGTCGGGTCCGCCGATGCGGTCCAGCAGGTACTCCATCCACATCAGTTCGGGCCATTTGTCGGAGCCGCCGAGCGCGAAGGGCGTGATGCCCTTGTCCTTGAACGTGGTGACGACCTTCTGCAGGTCCTCCCAGGTCTTGGGAGCCTCCAGGTGGTTCTCGGCGAAGAGGGTCTTGTTGTAGAAGAGCATCACGGGCTGCATGCCGCGCATCGGCACCCCGTAGATCTTTCCGTCGAGGCCGCCCGCCGTCATGATCGACGGAAGGAATCCCTCCTTCAACGTGGCGTCGTTCTCGACCGTCGAGGTGAGGTCGACCAGTTGCTTGGCTTCGACGTAGGGCTTGATGGATCCGCCGCCCCAGTTGAAGAAGACGTCCGGCGCGCTGGGCGAGCCCATGGAGCTGCGGAGCTTGTTCACGTAGTCGGTACCGGGGACCGATACGAGCTTGACCTTGACCTTGGAGGTCTTGTTGAACTCCTCGACGGCGGCCTGCTGAACCTTGACCGCGTCATCGCCGTACACGTAGGCGGTGATGGTTCCACTGCCGCTGCCGCTGTCCCCACCGGAACCGCAGCCGGCCAGCAGCCCGGCCATGACCATGGCCGCACCTGCCGCGGTCCATCTCGCCGTTCGCCCACCATGAGTGAAAATGCCCGACCGCATGACCGCACCTCTGTCGAATGTTTCGAAGAATGGATCGAATGTTGCCGGAACCGTACGGTCGCGTTTCGGGCACGTCAAGGGGTGCGGCGGGGTATTTGCCGGGCAGGACCACGCACCCGATCGCGGCAGCGGGAGGCTAGGATTCCTGCATGAGCCCCGCAAAGGTCCGTTCCCAACAGGAGAAGTCGCCGATCGGCGACGCGTCGGAAGGCAGCGCCACTCTGGCGGAAATCGCCCGGGCCGCCGGCGTTTCGGCCCCGACAGTTTCGAAGGTGCTGAACGGACGCGCCGATGTCGCCCCCGCCACCCGCACCAAGGTGGAGGAGCTGCTGTTGCAGCACGGCTACCGCCGCAGGCGTGGCTCCTCGACGCAGTCCCAGCTCATCGACCTGGTCTTCCACGAGCTGGACAGCGCCTGGGCGATGGAGGTCGTCCGGGGCGTCGAGAACGTCGCCCGGGAGGAGGGACTGAGCCTGGTGCTCTCCGAGAGCGCCGGCCGGCTGACCCCCGGCCAGACCTGGGTGGACGGCGTGCTGGCCCGTAGGCCGGTCGGTGTGATCCTGGTGCTGTCCGACCTGACGGCCGCGCAGCGCGCCCAGCTGACCAGCCGCAACATCCCGTACGCCGTGGTCGACCCGGCGGGCGACCCGGGTGACGACGTGCCGTCGGTCGGAACGACCAACTGGCAGGGCGGCCTGGCGGCCACACGCCATCTGACCGGTCTCGGACACCGCCGGATCGGCGTCATCAGCGGCCCGTCCCGCATGATGTGCAGCCGGGCCCGCGTCGACGGCTACCGGGCCGGACTGGAGACCGCGGGCCTGCCGTTCGATCCGGAGCTGATCCGGGAGGGCGAGTTCCAACACGAGGCCGGCTACACGACGGGCCTCGAACTGCTGCGACTGCCCGACCCGCCGACCGCTCTGTTCGCGGGTAACGATCTCCAGGCCCTGGGCGTCTACGAGGCCGCCCGCGAACTGGGACTGCGCATCCCGGAGGACCTGAGCGTCGTCGGGTTCGACGACCTGCCCCTCACTCGGTGGATCGGGCCCCCGCTGACCACGGTGCGCCAGCCGCTCATAGAAATGGCCGAGACCGCCGCCCGGCTGGTGCTCGACCTCGCCCGGGGCGACCGCCCCTCGACCACCCGGGTCGATCTGGCGACCAAGCTGGTGGTACGCAGCAGCACCGCCGGACCTGGCCACTGACCCTTCCGACCCCGCACCACGGAACCGGCCACTGGCCTTACCGGCACCGCACCACGGGACCGGCCACTGCCTTTCCGGCACCGCACCACCGAACCGGCTACTGGCTTTTCCGGCACCGCACCACCGAACCGGCTACTGGCTTTTCCGGCACCGCACCACCGGACTCGGCCGCCGCCCCTCCGGCCCTGCACCACCGGCCACCCGGTCGCCGCCCCTCCGGCCCACTTCGCCCCTCCGGCCCACTTCGCTCACCCGGTCCGACCCGCGCCGGCACCCGTCGCGGGCCGGAACGGGGCCGCACGCCGCCGCCCGGGGTCATGACGCCCCGGCCCCCGGCACGCTCCGCCGGAGGTCCTCGCCGGGTCGGGTCAGCCCCGGTAGACGTCCAGGCGCCCGCACATGCCGAACTTCCCGTAGGCGGAAGGCTGTTCGGCGTGCACACAGGCGTCGGCGAGGTAGTCGGCGTCACCGCGCGCCAGCGCGTCGAGCTGCCCGCCGGTCACCGCGGACGCGGCAGCCGCTCCCGTCCGCCAGCGCGCCCGCCAGTCCTCGGTCCGCGACCGCACGAGTGCGACGGCGGCCCGATGGAAGGCGGCGAGCGGTTCGGGGTCGCCCGCCTCGGTGGCCCGGCGCAGCGCGAGGAAACCCTCGACGGCAAGATCGCGGCGGGCGCGGGCGGCCCGCTCCTGTTCCTCCTCGGAGCCGTTCACGGGGAGGGTGACCGCCGCCCGGTATGCGCCCGGATCCGCAAGGTGGCGGGACGGCAGCGTGAGCACGGCGTCACCGGCCTCGGGCAGTCCGCTGTTCTCCATGAGGACCACGATGTGCAGCCCGTCCTCGTTGACGAGACGGTGGATCGTGCCCGGTGTGAACCAGACCAGGGCCCCCGGGGCCAGCGGCGTCTGCCGGAATCCCGACGCGGTGAGCGTCTGCACCGAGCCCGTCCCGCCGACCACCACATACCCCTCGGAGCAGGTGAGATGGAGATGCGGCGTCCCGCCGCGCAGCCCGTCCTCGGTGGGCCAGTCGTAGACCCGCAGGTGGGAGACGGCCACGGCGCCGGGCAGCCCTTCGAAGGTCGGCACAGCTGCTCCTCGGTTTCTGTGACGGGCGCTCGGTCTGTGACGGGCGCCCGTTCTGTGACGGGCGCTCGGTCTGTGACGGGCGCTCGGCAAGCGCTTTCTACCTCCGCTGCACCGTACCTTCGCCGGCCGCGGGAGCAACAGGGTCGGGAGATCCCGAGCCGTCCTGCGAGCCACTGTCAGTGGCGGGGTGCACACTGACCGTTGTCCGACACAACGGCGTTTCGGGAGGTTCGGCCATGACCGACGTACTGCTCACCGTGGGCACCCGCAAAGGACTCTTCATCGGCCGCAGGCGCGGCGGCAGCTGGGAGTTCGGCGCGCCGCACTTCCACGCCCAGGCGATCTATTCGATCGCCATCGACATCCGCGGACGGGTTCCGCGGCTGCTGGTCGGCGGGGACAGCTCGCACTGGGGTCCTTCGGTCTTCCACTCCGACGATCTGGGCGGCACCTGGGTCGAACCGAATCAACCGGCTGTGAAGTTCCCGCAGTTCACCGAGGCGTCACTGGAACGGGTCTGGCAGCTGCACCCTGCGGGCCCCGAGGCCCCCGACGTGGTGTACGCGGGCACGGAGCCGGCCGCGCTGTTCCGTTCCGAGGACGGCGGGGTGTCCTTCGAGCTGGTCCGCCCGCTGTGGGAGCATCCGACGCGTTCGAAATGGGTGCCCGGCGGGGGCGGTGAGGGGTTGCACACCATCCTCACGGACTCGCGGGACGCCCGGGCCGTGACGGTCGCGGTCTCCACGGCCGGGGTGTTCCGCACCTCGGACGGCGGTGCGAGCTGGGCGCCGTCGAACCACGGGGTCTCGGCGGACTTCCTTCCCGATCCGAATCCGGAGTTCGGCCAGTGCGTCCACAAGGTGGCCCGCGACGCGGTCGATCCCGACCGGCTCTACCTGCAGAACCATTGGGGGGTGTTCCGCAGTGACGACTCCGGGGGCCACTGGACGGACATCGGCCGGGGCCTGCCCTCCGATTTCGGTTTCGCCGCAGCCGCGCACCCGCACCGCGCGGACACGGCGTACGTCTTCCCGATCAACGCCGATGCCGACCGTGTGCCGGCCGAGCACCGATGCCGGGTCTTCCGCACCGCCGACGCGGGCGGCACCTGGCAACCGCTGTCGGCGGGTCTGCCGCAGGAGACGCATTACGGCACGGTGCTGCGTGACGCGCTCTGCACGGACGACGCCGACCCGGCGGGCGTCTATTTCGGCAACCGCAACGGCGAGGTGTACGCGAGCGCGGACGACGGGGACAGCTGGCAGCAACTCGCCTCGCATCTGCCGGACGTCCTCTGCGTCCGGGCGGCGGTCATCGGCCCGTGAGCATCGGCGGGCGTCTCCCGGCGCACGCCGCACGAGCGACGCTCTGCCGGGGCCCACACGGTCAGGAACGGTCCGACCTGAATCACCTGCCCGCAAGTCCCGGCCGGGGCTCGTCGAACTTCCGTCGCGTCCGTCGCGGACGGCGGACGGCGGACGGCGGACGCTAGTTACGACAGCAGACCTACGGCAGTTGCCAGTCCACCGGCTGGGCTCCCTGACCGAGCAGGAGTTCATTGGTACGGCTGAACGGGCGCGAACCGAAGAAGCCCCGGTCCGCCGACATGGGCGAGGGGTGCGCGGACTCGATCGCCGGGAAGCCGTCGAGGAACGGCCGCAGATTGCGGGCGTCGCGCCCCCACAGCACGGACACCAGGGGTTTGCCGCGTGCGGCAAGGGCCCGGATGGCCTGCTCGGTCACTTCCTCCCAGCCCTCGCCGCGGTGCGCGCCCGGTTTACGGGGTGCCGTGGTGAGCGCCCTGTTCAGCAGCAGCACGCCCTGGCGCGTCCAGGGCGTCAGATCGCCGTTGGACGGTCGCGGAAGCCCCAGGTCCGAGTGCAGCTCCCGGAAGATGTTCTCCAGGCTGCCCGGCAGCTGACGCACCTCGGGTGCCACGGAGAAGCTCAGCCCCATGGCCATGCCGGGCGTCGGATAGGGGTCCTGACCGACGATCAGTACACGTACCTCGTCGAAGGGTTGCTGGAATGCGCGCAGAACGTTGGCGCCGGCCGGCAGATAGGTTCGCCCGGCCGCGACCTCCGCACGGAGGAAATCGCCCATCGCGGCGACGCGTCCGGCGACAGGGGCCAGCGCCTCGGCCCATCCGGGCTCGACTACTTCATTCAAGGGTCGTGGTGCCACAAGGCTTCACTCTACCGGCGCACCGAACCCGCTCCTGCCGCCGTGTTCCGACTGCCGTGACGGGCCTCCCCGCCCAGGGTTCCGTATCCGGGTGTCGGGATAGGCTGCCGCCGGCATTCCTCTTCTCACTCTCACCTCTTCCTACTGGAGCCGGTCCATGGGGTCACGCAGGCATTCGCCGGCAGGCAGCAGCGGTCGTCGCGTCCAGGGAAGGCTGTCGTGACGGCGGGAACGGGGGCTGCTGAGACGGGAGTAGCGGAGACAGGGGCTACAGAGACAGGGGCTACGGAGACAGGGGCGGTGGCGCGGGAGACGGACGCCCCGGTCGGTACGGCCGGCATGCCGGGGCCGTTCGTGCTCGGTGTGGACTCGGGCGGTTCCGGTCTGCGGGTGGTGCTGGGCACCGTCGGCGCATCCACCCCGCTGGACACGACTGTCTGCGCCGAGCCCGTACGCACCGGACCCGCAGGGATCGACGCGGCCCATCTGCTGGAACAACTGCTGCCCGCTGCCCGCCGGTTGCTGGAGCGTCACGGCGGCGCCGACCACTCCAAGATCGCCGCGGCGGCGATCGGTGCCGCCGGCATGGCGACGCTCGGCGGACAGTTGCGCGCCGAACTTCCCTCCGCGCTGGAAAGCGCCCTCGGGGTGCGCCGGCTGGCTCTCGCCGCCGACGCGGTGACCGCGTACGCGGGTGCGGTCGGTCAGCGTCCGGGGGCGGTCGTCGCGGGTGGCACGGGCCTGATCGCGCTCGGTACGGATCTGACGAGTTGGCGGCGGGCCGACGGCTGGGGCCATCTGCTGGGGGACAGCGGCGGCGGCGCCTGGATCGGGCGGGCCGGTCTCGATGCGGCCATGCGCGCCCACGACGGGCGGCGCGGCGGGTCTCCCGCACTGCTCGACCGGCTGGAGACGGTGTTCGGGCCGGCGCCCGATCTGCCGGGACTGCTGTATCCGCGCACCGACCGGCCTGCCCTGCTGGCCTCGTTCGCGCCCGAGGTCGCCGCGTGTGCCGCGCATGATCCGGTCGCCGCGGGCATTCTGCGTGAGGCCGCCGGACACATCGCGGAGTCGGCCGCGGCGGTCTGCCCGAAGACCGGGCCCGGCGACGAGCCCTGCGAAGTGGCCCTGACGGGCGGCTTGTTCCGGATGGGCGACCCGCTGCTCGTACCGCTGCGGGAGGAGCTGTCCCGCCAGGTGCCGCAGGCGAGGACGGTACCCGGTTCGGGTGATCCGCTGGCCGGTGCGCTGTCCATCGCCCGGGCGCTGGCCGTCGGGGATCTTCGGCTGCCCCACCATCCGACGCTCCTCTGCGTGCCGGGGCACGGGACCGGACAGGGGCCCGGTCAGTGCCGCGGCGCGGAGGGGCCGGCGGGAAGCCCCCGGTGATGGGTGCGGAGCTCGCACGGCGGAGGATCGCCCTGGTGGCGGGCGCACTCGGGTGAGCTGACATCGTGGCCGGGCGCTGTGCCGGACGCCGTCGGCCGGTGGTCTTTCCGGTCACGGCACCGGGTGGCGACAGAGCAGGACAGTCGACCAGAAAGCCCTTCATCGGATAAAAGCGGACAGATAACGCCCGACTGGGCCCTCCCCGAACAGAGGGGCACCCAAAACCAGTAGCATGCGGCGCCATGAGCACCCCCACTGGGCCCGCTTCCGGCCTGCCTGTACGAATGCCGCGACCTCGCCAGTCCGGACGGCACCGCCGCCCGGAGCCCGTGGTCGCACCTGAGGGCGCCGCCGCGCTCGTTCTCGCCGTACCCGGTACCCCCTCTTCGGCCACGCGCGCCTTGGCCGAAGAGGTGATCAGCATCGCCCGTTCCGAGCTGCCCGGCCTCGATGCCCGGATCGGCTACCTGGACGCTGACGACGCCGAGTACCCGAAGCTCTCGTCCGTACTCAGCCACAACACCGCCGAGCGCATGGCGCGCGTCGAGCAGGCGCGGGCCGCCGGCCGCGAGGTCGCCGACCCCGAGGGCCCGTCCGCCGTTGTGGTGCCGTTGCTCGCGGGGCCGGACAGCGCCCTGATCCGGCGGATACGGCAGGCCGTGATGGACAGCGGAACCCAGGTCGAGCTGACCGATGTGCTCGGCCCGCACCCGCTGCTCGCCGAGGCGCTGCACGTACGTCTGTCCGAGGCCGGTCTGGCGCGTGCCGACCGGGCCAGGCTCTTCACGGTGGCGACGGCCGCCGACGGCATCGTGCTGGCCACGGTGGGCGGCGAGGAGGCCGTGCAGGCCGCCGGGATCACCGGCATGCTGCTGGCCGCCCGGCTCGCGGTACCGGTGATGGCCGCCGCGCTCGACGTCGAGGGTTCTGTCGCGTCGACCGCCGAGCAGCTCACGGGCTCCGGTTCGGTGCAGCTCGCGCTGGCGCCGTACCTCGTCGGCCCCGAGGTCGCCGAAGGACTGCTGGATGCCGCGGCGAAGGAGGCGGGCTGTGCGACGGCCGAGCCGCTCGGCGCGTATCCGGCGATCGGCAAGCTCGTGCTGTCGATGTACACGACGGCTCTCGGCATCGCGCCGGCGACGCCGCAGGGTGCTCAGGCGCACTGACCCGGTGCCGGGTGTGCCCGGCCGCCGTTACTCCGTCGACTGCCGGGCGGGGGTGTGTTCTCCGGCCCGGCCGGGGTATCGCGCCGATCGCCGGGCGGGCCCGTGTTCTCCGGCCCGCCCGGCGATTCGGCTGTGCCGCGCGGGCCTCAGCCGAAGATGACGCAGGACGCGGCGGTGGCCTGGAGCGAGCCCGCGCGGCGCGGGATTCCGGTCGCCGGGTCGACGGCGAACCAGCTGACGTCGCCGGAGCGTTCATTGGCCGCGTACAGCCATCGGCCGCTGGGGTCGAGCGCGAGATCGCGCGGCCAGTGGCCGCCGCAGTCCACGGTCGTCACCAGGGTCGCTTCCTCGCCCGCCGCTTCGAGCGCGAGAACGGAGATGCTGTCCGGACCCCGGTTCGCGGTCCAGAGGAACCGTCCGTCGTGCGAGACGACGACCTCGGACGGGTAGGCCGCCGTGTCCGGGCCGGCTGACGGATCGTCGGGCAGCACCGGCGTCTCACCGACTGGTTCCAGGGTTCCCGTGGCGGCGTCCCACCGGCATACGGTGACGGTCGGTTCGAGCTCGTTCAGTACGTAGGCGTGGCCGCCCGCGGGGTGGAAGGCCAGATGGCGCGGGCCCGTACCCGGGCGCAGCGCCGTCTCGCCGTGCAGCCGCAGCGTGCCGGTGGCCGTGTCCAGCATGCAGATCCGTACGGAATCGGTGCCGAGATCCACGCTGAGCACCCAGCGGCCCGACGGGTCCGGCAGCACCTGATGGGCGTGCGGGCCGCGCTGGCGGTCGGCGTCCGGGCCGCTGCCCTCGTGCCGGAGCACGGCGGTGAGGGCGCCCAGGGAACCGTCGTCCCGCACGGCGACGGCGGTGACGCTGCCGGAACCGTAGTTGGCGGTGAGGAGATGACCGCCCGCGAGCGCGAGGTGGGTCGGGCCGTTTCCTTCCACCGGCCGGAGCTCGCCGATCGGCCGTGGCACGTCGCCGGTGATGTCGAGCGCGGCAGCCGCACCGTGCTCGGTCTCGCTGACCGCGTAGAGCAGGCTGCCGCCCGGCCCGAGCGCGAGGTACGAGGGATCGGGGACGGCGTCCGTCGTGCCGAGAGGGGTCAGCGTCCCGGTCTCCCGGTCCACGGCGGCCACGGTGATGCCCTGCCCGCCCGCCGAGGTGAACGATCCGATGTATGCCCGCCCCGTGCCGCTCTCCCGGCCCACCGCACTGCTCGTCACCGCACTGCCCCTCTCGCCGACCGGCCACGGCCGATCGGGCCGTCGTGATCTTCCGGGGCGACGGTAGCAGTCGGCCCTCCGGGGTCCGGACGAAGGCCCTGGGGCGCGCGGCCGCCTCCGCGGGAGCGCTTCACACACCGGTCGCCGGAGCTCGCGGGTCGCTGCGCAGCGGTGCGGCGAGTTCGGCGAGAGCCCGCTCCAGACCGTGGAGGTGGACGAGCGCGGGTTCCGCGACGGCCGCGTGCGGCGGGACGCCCGGGATGCCTGCCCTGTGCGGCAGTTCCGGGGCGGTCAGCGCTTTTACGGACGCTTCGACGCGCCAGCAGGCGGCAGCGAGGCGGGCGTCGTGCGACGCCTCGGGGTCGGCGGCGACGCGGGCCAGTCCGCGCACCTCCCGTGCGCAGGTGTCCAGCAGAGCGAGCACCTGTCCCGCGCGCTCCCTGCGGGCGCGCAGCGGATTCAGCGGGTGCACCAGCGGCGCCAGGGACAGCCGCACCCGGCCGAGGAGCGCGTCCAGCTCGGCGATGCGGGGCGCCGGGTCGGCGGCCCGGGAGCCGGAGAGCCGCGCGGCGGCCTCCGCCGTGCAGGCGTGCACACAGCGCAGGGCCCGCTGGATCCACGCGTCGGTCGTGGCGTGGGTGGTGACCGGCAGCACGACGAGCACCGCGAGCATCGCGGCGAGCGCGCCGGCGCCGGTCTCGGTGAGCCGCAGCACGAGGAGCGCCGGATCCAGCACGCCGAGGAGTCCGTAGAGCGCCCCGGCCATCACGGTCACGGACAGCACCATCCAGGTGTACGAGACCGCGGCGGTGTAGAAGATCCCGAAGACTCCGGTCGCGACGACGACCGCGCTCGGCACGGCGGCACCATGGAGCGGGACGACGACGGCCAGGCCGATGGGTACGCCGATCAGTGTGCCGAGGATCCTGCGGAAGCCGCGTACGAGTGTCTCGCCGCGTGAGGCGGTGTTCACGAAGACCCACCATGTGGCGCCCACGGCCCAGTACCAGCGCTGCTCCGAGAGGAGGAGTCCCGCCGCGAGCGCGAGGGTTCCGCCGACGGTCGCCTGGATCGCCTGGCGTGTGGTCGTACGGGCCAGCCCCCGGCCGGCCACGGGGGCGGGCACGGTGACGACGGGCAGTCGGCGCTCGTAGCACCACAGTCCGAAGCGGACGGTCGACGACACGAGCAGGGAGAGCGCGACGGCGGAGTACAGCTCGGGCAACTGCCCGGGCAGGGTGTGGAGGAACTGCGTGGCGAAGAAGGCCATGAACGCGAACACTCCCAGCGAGTGGCCCCGGGGCCCCCATCTCCGGGCGTACACGCCCAGGCCCATGACGGCGAGAAAGGCCGCGTCCCGTGCCGGCGGATCGTCGTGGAGCGCTGCGGCGAGGGCGAACACCGGGAAGCCGACGACGGGCAGCAGAACGGTGGTGACCGCCTGTTCGCGCACCGTGGTGTCGAGCACGGTGAACAGGGCCAGGAGCGCGGCGAGTCCGCCGGTGACGGCCGCGACGAAGGAGTGGCCGGCCAGGCCGCAGACGACGACGGCCAGGCCGATGCCGAGGACGGCCCGGGCGGCGCCGCGCAGCCGCAGTCGGCCGGGGTCCGGGGAAACGAACATCCTCTTCAGCACGGCATGCTCCCGCTTCTGCACGCCGGCCCTGCGCACCGGCATGAAAAAGGCGCCGCGGGAATCCGCAGCGCCATCGACGGGCTCATCACACCATCTCCGCAGCCCATGGCTCAACCGATACGCAAACCACTGAGCCATTGGACCACTCAATGACCGCTGATATGTGCCATGGGTAAGCCAACGGACCGGGCGGGTGCCGGGCGGGTGCCGGGTCTTCCCTGCGAGCGGTGTCCCGCGCCGCGGGCCGTGTCTCAGGGACGACGCGTCGTCGCCTGCCTCGTGGGACGCCCTCCGCCGACGACCGTGCTCCCTCCTCGCCGCCGGCCCTGCTCGTAACCGCGGAACGCCGCCCAGCAGATCAGCAGCGCCACGGAGAAGGCGGACAGCCAGGCCAGCCGGGCCAGTACCCAGCCGGGGGTGTCGGGGACGGTGTGCAGACCCGGCAGCGTCCCGCCGACGAGCAGGCCGGTCACGGTGACCGCGATCATCGCGGTCTGGTGCCACAGGAAGATCGTCATCGCGGAGAGGTTCACGGCCGCCACCGCCGCCCAGACGGCCGGACGCCGCAGCACTCGGCGCAGCGGGCCGAGCAGCAGCAGCGCCGCTCCGCACTGGGCGAGGCCGAAGGTGACCACGGCGAGGGTCGGCGGGTCGAGGTTGGAGATCTCCCCGCCGGGCACCCCGACCATGGCTGCGGGGTAGCCGGCCAGGAGCACGAGTGCGACGGTGGCGGCCGCTCCGCCGAGCAGCAGCGTCCAGCCGGTCCTGCGGATGTTCAGCTCGCCACGGGACCAGGCCGCGCCGAGGCAGTACGGAACCAGCCAGCCGGCTGCCACATTGACCGCGGCGAACGCGCCGGGCGTGTGCAGGCCGAACCGGTAGAGGTCGGTGATCAGCACGACGGCGAACGGCCACAGCGGATGCAGTTTCGCCACCAGCGGGGTCGCGGCCGTCAGTGCCGCGAAGACCGCCACGAACCAGAGCGGGGACCAGACGAGTTTGCACAGCGCGCGCACGGTGTCCTGGTCCACTCCCGCGACGAGCATCGCGCACGCCGTCGCGGTCCATACGGCCGAAACGGCGACCACGGGGCGCAGCAGCCGGATCATCCGCGCCCGGAGCCACTGGCCGTAGGTCTCGCCACGGGCGCGGGCGGCGGCACAGCTCTTCGCACCGACGTGCCCGCCGACCAGGAAGAAGAGGGCAAGGGTCTGCAGCACCCAGGAGACCGGGGTGAACCGGGGCATGTAGTGGAGCGGGCTCGCGCCGTGCAACGTGCCGCTGTCGGCGACGAGAGCGGTCACCGTCCAGTGGCCGAGGACCACACCGAGGATGGCGACGGCGCGCAGGGCGTCGATCGCGCGGTCACGGTCGGCGGGAGTGGCGGCGTCGATCCGTTGGACGATGTCATGCATGGCGCACTCCGAAGAGGTCTGCGGACGGGCCGTCGGCGGCCACGATCCGGGCGATGTTCCTCAGCGGTACGGAACCGGGCTTCAGGTAGTCGCTGTGGCCTCCGTCGCCCGCCGCGAAGATCTCGGCGCCGAACTCGGGCGAGACGGGGTCCGTGCCGAACCCGACTTCCACCGAGGGGAGTCGGAGCCTGATGTGCGGGATGTCGGCGACCCAGTCGCCGCTGCCGCGGCCGGCCCAGACGGTGGCCGGGGTGTGCAGGTCGGCGGCGCTCCCGTAGCCGGTGCCGGGGCTCCCGTACAGGACGATGTCGGCGACACGCAGCCCGTGCGCGGCGCGGGCACAGACGACCGAGCCGTAGGAATGGCAGAGGAGAGCGGTCCGGGCCGTCGGCCTGACGCTCAGTAACTCCTGCATGAAGGCGTGCAGTTCGGGCGCAGCCTCGTGGGCCCGCCCCGGGGTCATCGAGGCCGGGCCGGGCATCGTCGGCGTCTTGTATCCGAGCCAGGCGATGACGGCCGACCGCGCGCCCAGCTCGGCGCGCAGGGCGCGCGCGTCGCTGCGAAGGCGCCAGTAGTGGTCGAGGCCGATACCTGCTCCGGGGACCAGCACGGCGATCCGTTCGGCGTGGGACAGGTCGCCGAAGACCTCGACACTGCGGCCGCCGTCGCGGCCGTCGAAGGAGAGGAAGCGGCGTGCGGAGTCGGCCATGGCGTGCAGGGCGGCGGCCCGCTTCCCGTCGCCGTGACCGGCGGCGGCCCGCTCGGCGGCCAGGATGTCGGCGCGGGTCGTGTCGAACCGCTCGGCGAGGACTTCGGGTGCGGCGGTGCGCAGGGGGCCTTGGGGGGTGGGCGCCGGGGCGGGTACGGCCGAGGGGCCGGCCGCTCCCGCCGTCGGCACGGCCACCGAGGCGGCCACCAGCGCGGCAAGCAGGCCGCGACGCAGGCGTCTTCTGCGTGGACGGGTCGACATGGCGGATTGTTCCTTCCGTACCGGATGGCTGCATCGCATCGGCACAGAAGCTAGGGAGGGCGTCTCGTAGTCCGCGTCCCACCGGAGTGCGAACCTCGCTCGTAGTTCTCCAGGACTACGGGTACGAGATGTCCGCTCCCTCGGAGGCGAACCTCTCCCGCGGCTCTCCAGGACTGCGGGGACGAGACCCGAGCGGTGGTTGCGGCCGGTCGGCCGACCGGCCGCTGACGGGCCATTGGTACAGTCGCAGCCCTGATCGGCCTACCAGGAAGGGACCGACGGACCATGGCGGTGGACTCCCTCGACACCCGCATCCTGCGCCTGCTGATCGAGCAGCCGCGTACCAGCGTCCGCGAGTACGCACGCATCCTGTCCGTCGCCCGGGGCACCCTCCAGGCCCGTATCGACCGGCTGGAGCGGGACGGTGTGATCACCGGCACGGGCCCGTTCCTGTCCCCCGCCGCGCTCGGCCACCCGGTGCTGGCCTTCGTTCATCTGGAGGTCACCCAGGGGCATCTGGACGAGGTCGGTGAGGCTCTCGCCTCGGTGCCGGAGATCGTCGAGGCCTTCTCGACCACGGGCGGCGGCGATCTGCTGGCCCGGGTGGTGGCCCGCGACAACGGGCATCTGGAGGATGTGATCCAGCGGCTGATCCAACTGCCCGGTGTGGTCAGGACACGGACCGAGGTGGCGTTGCGCGAGCGGGTGCCGCACCGGCTGCTGCCGCTGGTCGAATCCGTGGGCCGCACGGCCGGCGACGGCCCGCGGTGATCACCGTCCTGACGTGCGGGATGCCGTGAACGGTGGAGAATCCGTGGTCCTGCGGCGCAGTTGAGCCTCTGACCACAGCGAATGGGCAACGAACGTGCCGCCGAGGTCCGGCGGCCCGATATCCTGATCACGCCGCGCGCCCCCACCCCGCCCCGATCACGATCGGGGCGCTGCCGTGGCAGTCGAAGCGGCCCACAATTCGAGATTGGTGCACAGGTGCTGGTAGCTGGTCGGTACCGCTTGTTGTCCCCCATCGGCCGCGGCGGCATGGGCGAGGTGTGGCGCGCCTCCGACGAAGTGCTCGGCAGAGCGGTGGCCGTGAAGCTGCTGCTCGGCGACCACGCGGACGAGTCGGCCACCGCGCGGTTCCGTCTGGAGGCGCAGACCGCGGCCCGCCTGAGCCACCCTCATCTGGTGGCCGTGTTCGACTTCGGCGCCTGGGAAGGCCGCTTCTTCCTCGTGATGGAGCTCGTCGAGGGCAGAAGTCTGGGTGACCTGCTCACGGCCGAGGAGCGGCTCGGCGCCGAGCAGGTCGCCCGGATCGCGGGCCAGGCGGCTGCGGGTCTCGCCGCCGCCCATCGGCAGGGCATCGTGCACCGTGACATCAAGCCCGGCAACCTGATGCTGGACGCCGAAGGGTCCGTCAAGATCGGTGACTTCGGCATCGCCCAGTTCGTCGACGACCCCTCCGCCGCGCTGACCACCACGGGGCAGATCGTCGGCACCAGTCTCTATCTCGCCCCGGAACGCGCCCTGGGCCGCACGGCCGGGGCGGCGTCCGACATGTACTCGCTCGGGTGTGTCATCTACCAACTGCTGCTGGGCGAGCCGCCGTTCCGCTCCGACACCGCGACCGCCACGCTTTATCAGCATGTCGACACGGCCCCCGTGCCGCTCGGCCGGCGGGGGGTCGACCTGTCCCCCGCCTTCGACTCCTATCTGCTCGGGCTGCTCGCGAAGCAGCCCGAGGACCGGCCCAGCGCCCAGCAGGTCGCCGACTGGTTCCAGAGCGACGCGTGGCGGGGGCAGCCTGAGCCCATGCCCCTGTACGCCCCCACTCCCCCTGCGGCTGCGCCGAGTGCTCCTCAGACCCCGCCTGCCTCCCCCGCGTTCGGCTCCGTTCCGGCGTCCTCCGCTCAGCAGGCCGAGGGTGTGTCGACGTATCGTCTGCCGCAGGCGGGCGGCCACAGACGGCGCCCGGCCGAACGGCCCGGGGCCGCGCCCGTCCGGCGCCGCACCGGCGCCCGCGAGGCGATCAGACGCCGGCCCCGGGTGGCCAGCGCGATTGCCGGTACGGTCGCCTTCCTCGCGGCCGTGTACGTGGGTATGAGCCTGTTCTCACCGGACTCCAGCACGGCGGACACACCGGAAACCGGTCCCACGGCGACCACCGGATCCGAATCTCCGGCCCCCGGCCAGTCGGCACAGGACCAGTCGGCTCCCGATCAGCCGGCGCGGGACGGCCAGGGTGACGAGGACAACGAGGGCGACGAGGACTGAGCGACCCCGCGCAGACGCCGCGTCCCGACCCGCCTCGTCCGCGGCCCGGTGCGGGAGGGCCCGTGCGGACCGGCCGGCCGGTGTCGGCGCGTCGACCGGCCGGCCGGTGTCGGCGCGTCGACCGGCCGGCGTCTCCCCGCACTCCGGGGTTCCGGGGTTCCCGGGGTTCCGGCACTCCACGACGCGGACGGCGGGCGGCGGGCGGCGGGCGGCGGGCGGCGGGCGGCGAATGTGCACAACGTCTTTGCCCCGCCGACCAGTTGGTGGGCTCCTCGCCGCTTGAAGGGGCCGCGCGCCGGGCATATGACCGGTTACCGACAAGGGGGTGGTGGCAGTGTCCCGCATCAGGATCGTCCGACGGCCGCAGTTGCCGTCCCGGCCGCCGCCTCTCGACCTGCGGACCCCGTCCGGCCGCCCGCTGCCGTACTGAGCACGGCCCGGCCGCGTCCCCTGCAGAATGCGGCGGCCCCCGCGTGATGGCGGGCGGGAAGCCCGTCGCCATGGCTCAGCGTCGCCACGCAGCGGCGTACCGGCGCAGGAACAGGGCCTCGGCATGGGCCATGTGCTGGATCTCTGTGGGGTCGACGCTCTCGTTGGGTGCGTGGATGAGGCACCGCGGTTCCTCCACTCCCATCAGGATGATCTCGGCGCGGGGGAACGCGTCGGTGAGGACATTGCACAGAGGGATGGAACCGCCCTGCCCGAGGGCGTTCATCGGCTTTCCGTAGACCTCGGCCATGGCCGCGCCGAGAGCGGCGTAGGCCGGTCCGTCGGTGGCGGCAAGGAAGGGCGAGCCGGTGCCTCCGGGGTCGACCGAGACGTGCGCGCCCCAGGGGGCGGCCTTCTCCAGATGGGCCGTCAGCGCGCGGAGGGCGGCATCCGCGTCCGTCCCGGGAGGTACGCGGAGGCTGACCCGGGCCCGTGCGGTGGCCTGGACGGCGGCGGCGGAGCCGACGACCGGCGGGCAGTCGATACCGAGGACGGTGACGGCGGGACGGGCCCAGAGCCGGTCGGACACCGTGCCGGAACCGGTGAGCGCGACGCCGTCCAGCACCTCGGCGTCACGGCGGAACCGCTCCTCGTCGTAGGCCGTCCCGGACCAGGTCCCGGAGGAGTCCAACCCGTCGACGCGCGTGCCGCCGTCCGGGGCGCGCAAGGTGGCCAGGAGCTGGATGAGGGCGGCGAGCGCGTCGGGGGCCGGTCCGCCGAACATCCCGGAGTGCACGGCGCCCTTGAGCGTCGAGACGGTCACCACGAGGTCGGCCAGGCCGCGCAGGGACGTGGTCACCGTCGGCTGTCCCACGGCGGCGTTACCCGTGTCGCAGATCAGCAGGGCGTCGGCCAGGAACTCCTCGCGGTGCTGCTCGACGTAGGCCTCCAGACCGCCGGTGCCCTGCTCCTCCGACCCCTCCGCGACGAACCGCAGCCCGACCGGAATGTCGTCGCCGAGAGCCCGCAGCGCGGTGAGATGCATGACGATGTTGCCCTTGCAGTCCGCGGCGCCGCGTCCGTACCAGCGGCCGTCACGCTCGGTGAGGGTGAACGGCGGTGACGTCCAGGCGTCGTCGTCGAGCGGTGGCTGCACGTCGTAGTGGCAGTACAGCAGCACGGTCGGTGCTCCGGGCGGCGCCGGCCGGTGGCCGAGCACCGCGGCGCTGCCGTCCGGTGTGCCGGCGAGACGCACGTCGCGCAGACCCACCGCGGTGAAGGCGTCGGCGACCCACCGGGCCGCCTTCCGGCACTCCTCGGGCGGGTACTGGCGGGGGTCGGCGACGGAGGGAATCGCGACCAGTTCGGTGAGATCCGTCTTGGCACGCGGCATCAGGGCGGCGATCCGGTCCGTCAGGTCGTGCTCGTTCATCGTTCGTGCCTCCAGGTCGTCGGGGGCTTCGGCCTTCGGTGTCGCGACGTGCGGGGCCGGGGAGTCCGCGTGCGCGCCGGGCTCATGCGCCGCCTGCCGCCGCGTCGGACCGGCCGGTCGCCGTGCCGTTCGAAGAACCGTCCGCGGGGGTGCGCCAGCTCGGCTTGCGGAGTCTGAGGAAGAGGTACGGAATGACCAGGCCGAGCATCACGAGTCCGCCCCCGACCAGAGCGATGTACGACCAGGCGCTGCCGCCGCCGAACTGGGACGACGGGACGAACCCGATGGCCAGCGCGGAGAGAGAGGCGAGCAGGCCCAGGACGCACAGGGGCACGAGCGCGGGGGCGCGGTAGCCGCGCGGATGGTCGGGCCGGATCCTGCGCAGCCGGATCGCGGCGGCGAACATCAGCAGGTACACGATGAGATACACCTGCGTGGTGATGACGGAGAAGATCCAGTAGGCGCTGGAGACATCGGGGATCAGCGCGTACAAGAGGGCGATGGCCGTGGTCACGATGCCCTGCGTGACGAGGATGTTCCGCTGGATGCCGTTCTTGTTGAGCTTCTGCAGGAACGGCGGCAGATAGCCCTCCTCCCGGGAGATCATCAGCAGGCCCTTGGACGGCCCGGCCAGCCAGGTGAGCATGCCGCCGAGCGCCGCCGCGACCAGCGCGACGGCCACGACCGGGGTGAGCCAGCCGACGTGGAAGTACGAGAAGAACGCGTCGAACGCCTGCATCACACCGGCTGTGAGGCTGAGTTGGTGGGCCGGGACGACCCAGCTGATGGCGAGGGCCGGCAGGATGAAGATCAGCAGCACCAGCCCCATGGCGAGGAACATGGATCGCGGGTACTCCCTGGCCGGATTCTTCAGCGACGAGACGTGGACGGCGTTCATCTCCATGCCGGAGTAGCTGAGGAAGTTGTTGACGATCAGGACGAGGCTGGCGAGCCCCGTCCACTGGGGAACCAGATGACCGCCGGTCATCGGAGCGGCGGAACCGTTGCCCTGGCCGAGGAAGACGAAGCCGAGGAGCACCAGGACGGTGCCCGGTACCAGCGTCCCGACGACCAGGCCCCAGGACGACAGCCCGGCGACGGCCTTCGTGCCGCGGGCGGAGACCCAGACCCCGGTCCAGTACAGGACCATGATCACGATCGCGGTGTAGAGGCCGCTGGCGGCCAGGCTCGGATCGATGACGTAGGCGATGGTGCCGGCGACGTACGCGAGCAGGCTCGGGTAGTAGAAGATCGTCATCGCGAACTGGCACCACACGGCGAGGAATCCGAGCGGTTTGGACAGCCCCTCGCTCACCCATCGGTAGACCCCGCCGTTCCACCCGGAGGCCAGCTCGGCGGAGACGAGGGCCGTCGGCATCAGGAACACGATCGCCGGGAGGAGGTAGAGAAAGACACAGGCCAGGCCGTACACGGCCATGGTCGGGGCGGAGCGCAGGCTCGCCACCGATGCGGTGGTCATCAGGGCCAGCGTGACCCAGCTCATCCCCGGCACGGCGGCTTTCTCGGCCCGTGGTCGCGAAGCGGGGATCTCCGACTGTGCGTCCGAGGGGACGTCCATGGTGCTCATACGGCACTCCTTGCGGCGGCAGCACGGTGCGGGCGTGGACAGGTGGCGGACATCAGGCCCGGGAGTACGGGGCGGGGCGGGCGGCAGTCCGGCCCGCGGGGCCGGGGCGGCGGCCTCTGCCGCCTTCCTGATGCGGCGTCGGCCCGGGACACGGCACGGGCGGCGTCTCCGCGCGGGCCTCCAGATCACGAGGACGACGTATGCGACGCGCCGGACGACGGTCCATCAGAGTGTTCCTTCACCTGAGCGGGTGGTCAGCAAGGGTAAATTGTCATGGTTTCAGATCATTCGCATCTCGAACCCCGTGCGCCCGGTGTCGGGGCCGCCCTAGGCTGCGGTGCGGCGGCCCTGTCGATCGCCGGTGAGCCCGCCCGTCCCCGTCAGCCATCGTCGGCCGAGCTGTTCACGGCGACGGCTTCCGGAAACCGGAGACCGCACAAGGGGGTTGACGCCGCATCAGGCCGATGGCGGGCGGCCGGGCCGGGGTTCCGCACCGGCCTCTCTTGATCGATGATGATGCGCAGGACTGTCGTTCTTGGTACGGCACCGGCTGCGCCAGGAACAGGAAGGGGTTCCCGATGCGGGAAACGACGCCGGACCGGTCTCCGTCGGACGACCGGTCGGTCCACGGTTCGGACGAGGACGCCCAGGTGATCGTGGTGGGGGCGGGTCCGGCGGGCTCGGCCGCGGCCTTCCATCTCGCCAGAGCGGGCGTCGATGTCCTGCTCCTGGAGAAGTCGCACTTCCCCCGGGAGAAGGTGTGCGGGGACGGTCTGACGCCACGAGCGGTGCACCAGCTCATCAGGATGGGCGTCGACATCAAGGCCGAGGGGTGGACGCGTTCACGCGGAATGCGATGGGTGGCCGGGGACCATCAGGTGCTCATCGACTGGCCCGCGCTGGGGCGTTACCCGGATTTCGGGCTCTCGCGCAGCCGGCACGACTTCGACGACATCCTGGCCCGGCACGCCGTCGCCGCCGGAGCCCGGCTGCGCAGCGGCGTGAAGGTGACCGGGCCCCTGACCGACCGCGCCGGCCGTATCACGGGAGTCGCCGCGACGACCGGGGCGAAGGAACCGCTGACCTTCCACGCGCCGCTCGTTGTCGCCGCCGACGGCGCCTCCGCCCGTCTGGCGCTCGCCATGGGTCTCCAGCGGGACAGGAGCAGGCAGATCGCGACGGCCGCCCGCCGCTACTACCGGAGTCCGGAGCGTTCCCGCGAGGAGTACCTGGAGCTGTGGGCCGACCTCCGCTTTCCCGGGAGCGATCACTACCTGCCCGGGTACGGCTGGATCTTCCCGATGGGCGACGGCCGCGTCAATGTCGGTCTCGGGGCACTCCCCCACCGACGGCACGGCAAGGCGGACCTGCGCGCCGCGTTGGACGAGTGGCTGGCGCGCACCCCGCACGCCTGGGGGCTGCGCGAGGAGAACGCGGACGGCCCTGTCCGGAGCGCGGCCCTCCCCATGGGATTCAACCGTCACCCCCTCTACACCCGCGGGCTCCTCCTCGTCGGGGACTCCGGAGGCATGATCAGCCCCTGGAACGGCGAGGGCATCGGTCAGGCCATGGAGGCCGGTGAGGTCGCGGCCGAGACCGCCACGCTCGCACTGGCTCTCCCCCGGGGGCCGAGGCAGGAGCAGGTGCTGCGCGGCTACCCCGTCGAGATGAACCGCCGCTGGGGGCGGTACTACCGTCTCGGCAACACAGCCGCCGACCTCGTCTTCAGCCGTTCGGGCTTCCAGCCGGTCCTCAACCGTTACGTCATGGGGTCGCCGTTTCTGCTCAAAACGCTGGCCCGGCTGCTGACCAACCTCACGGACAAGCCCTCCCACGACCTGATCGACCATCTGCTCAACGGCGCCGTGCGTCTCGTCCCGGAGCCGAAGGTACGACGGCGCTGAACCCGGGGCCACGCGCGGGATTCCGGCCGGGGGCCACGCGCGGGATTCCGGGACGTGGGAACGGGCGGACCGGGAGCGCGCCGGCGTGGAGACCGCTCTGGCGCGGGCAGAACGGGCCTACGACCGGCGGCGGGGCTTTCCGCGCTTGCCGCCCTTGGCACCGCCGGTGCCGCGCGGGCTCTTCCCGGCCGCTTTGCCGACCGCGGGCTTGCGCCGTGCACCGCCCGCTTCGGGGCGCTTGCTCTTCGGTTGCGCAGGAGTCCTGGGACGGCCCCGTGAACTGTTGACGGTCCGCCCACGCACGATCCCGATGAAGTCCTCCACCAGGTCCGTCGTCTCGTCCTCCGGCCACGACAGCCCGACACGTGACACCGGGGCGTCCGTCACCGGCCGGTACGTGAGGTCCTTGCGGTGGTGCAGTCGGGCGAGCGACTGCGGGACGACGAGGAGACCCACGCCTGCCGCCACGAGCGCGATGGCGTCCGCCGTCGTGGCGGGACGCTCGATGGCGGGACGTCCCGGCCGCTGCTCCCATTCAAGGGTGTCGTCGAGCGGATGCAGCACGATCTCGTCGGCGAGATCCTCGGCAAGGACCTCGTCGACCGCCGCCGCGACATGATCCTTCGGGATCACGACGACCGTCGTCTCGCTGTAGAGGGGGATCACGCTGAGGCCCGTCCGGTCGATGGGCAACCGCACCAACCCCGCGTCGGCGCCGCCGCCGCGCAACACGTCGGATGCCTCGGTGGCCGGCACTCCGAGGAGTGTCAGCGGGACGTCGGGCAGCCGCTCGTTCCAGATCCGCACCCACTTGGTGGGTGTCACCCCCGGGACATACGCGAGCCGGAACGAAGGGGATTCTTCCGAGCTTGTCACGCACCCAGGCTACCGGGCCCGGTCAGAGGTGGTGCACATGCTCGATACCCTGGACACCATGACGTCGCACAAGACCACCCAGACCATGAAGCCCGCGACCGCGGCGAAGAAGCTGGGTGTGTACCTAGAGGCCACCCCCGCCGAGTTCCAGGAGGGTGTCGTCTCGCGCACCGAGCTGAACGCCCTCCAGTCCGATCCGCCCGCGTGGCTTGAGGAGCTGCGGCGCAACGGCCCGCACCCCCGGCCGGTGGTCGCGGCAAAGCTCGGCGTCTCCATCTCGGGCCTTGCCCGTGGCGGAATCACCGATGCCCTCACCACCGAGCAGATCGAAGCGCTGAAGAAGGAGAGCCCCGACTGGCTCCAGCAGGAGCGCGCCACCCAGGCCGACGTCCGGAAGGAAGCGGTGCGCATCAAGGAGAAGAAGGCGGCGCGCGCCGACCGGCCCCAAGATCCGCGTTCCTGACCCCTGCCCCTGCCCGCGGCGGACGCTTCGTTCCGCCGCCGTCCCCGGCGTGACGCCGCGCCGGGCGCGGCCGTCCGTCGGCTTCGAGTCCGGCGGGCGCGGGGCCGATCCTTCCACTCCCTTCCCTTCCGCTGCCGTCCGCTCGCTTCCGCTTCCTTCCGCGCAGGGCATGAACACCCCGTACGGAACGGGGTTGCGGGGAATGATCGCCATGACAGGGTCTGAGGACTTCGCGCCGGAATCGGAGCGCGTCACCCGGTAGCTGCGGGACGAGATTCTCGACGGTGTCCGACCGCCGGGAGCCAAGCTCGTCGAACGCGAACTTGCCGCGGAGCTGGGGGTGAGCAGACTGCCGATCCGCGACGCGCTCAAGGTGCTCGTGACCGAGGGCCTGGTGACGCCCAGGCCGCGGACCTGGGCGGTCGTCCGGGAGTACACGCCCTCCGACATCGCGGATCTCGACGAGATCGGGGTGGGCGACCGTGGCCCCGCCCTCGCCCTCCCACCGCGACGGACGACGCCGGTTGCGGACTGAAGATCGCCGAGCAGTAGGCTCATTCCGCAACACGACGCGAAGGGGAGATCGGTGGCGCGGGTTGCGGTGATCGGTGGGGGTATCAGCGGGCTGGGGACGGCGCTCATGCTTGGCCGACGAGGCCACACGGTCACATTGTTCGAGCAGGACGCGCGGCAGGCCGGAGCGGACCTGGAGCGGGACTTCTTCCACTGGAACAGGCCCCGGGTTCCGCAGGCCGTCCAGCCCCACTCGCTGCTCGCGCCCGTCCGCACCGTGTTGCGCACCGAGACCCCTGACGTCTACACGGACCTGCTGGCACGGGGAGCCCGGGAGTACCACGAGTTCGACTGGTTCGGTGAGCATCCGACGCATCGGGCCGGCGACGAGGACTTGGTGACCCTGCGCACCCGCCGCATCGTGCTGGAGGCCGCTCTGACCGCGGCCGTGCGGCGGGAACCCACCGTCGAGGTGCGACGAGGCTGCCGCGTGGATGCCCTTACCTTCCAAGAGGGCCGTCCTGCCCGGGTCACCGGCGTCCGAGTGGGCGCGAAAACGCACCGGGCGGACCTCGTCGTCGATGCGTCCGGTCGCCGCTCGCCGGTACCCGCCTGGCTGATCGCGGCCGGCTGCCGCCCGCCCGTGGTCAGCAGCCACCGCACCGGGATCGCGTATCTGTGCCGCTGGTACCGCCTGCGCGCCGACGGCCCGCGTGACCCCGGACGGGTGAAGACCGGCTCGGCAGCACCGTTCGCGCTCGCCGGCGTCTTCCCTTCCGACAACGACACCTTCGCGGTGAGCCTGGTGCTCTCCACGGGTGATCCGACCCGCGGCGCGCTCACCGACCCTGCCGTGTTCGAGGCCGCCGCTCGCCGCTTCCCCGCGACCGCCGCCTGGCTCGGGCTGGCCCCCGAACCGCACTCCGCCGTCCTGGCGATGGCCGGCCTGGACAACCGCTGGACCGCCCTCGCCGACGATGACGGACCTGTCGTCACCGGCCTGGTCAACGCCGGGGACAGCCTCACCCACACCAATCCCACCTTCGGTCATGGCGCGGCCCTCGGCCTGCGTGCCGCCCAACACCTCGCCACCCATGCCGACCGGATCGCCGCGGACCCCACGGGCTACCACACGTGGACAGAGAAGGCCCTCCGCCCGTGGTTCGACGCGCAGGTGACGGCCGACCGCGCCGACGAGCGACGCCTCGCCGACGGCTCACCACCCGCAGACCGGCGGGCTGCCGCACTGGCCGCCTGCGCCTTCGACGATCCCGTCGTCATGCGAGCCCGGGCCCAGGTGCGCCATCTCCTGCGACCGGCCGACGATGCCTACGGCACCGACGAAGTGGACCGGCACGTCACCGCCTGGCTGGCCGCCCATCCGGACTTCACGCCACAACACGACGGCCCGACCCGGGAACAGTGGGATGCGCTCATCCCCCGCTGAGCCCTTGCCCGGCACGTCACCTCCGGCGCCCGTGCCGGTGCTCACCGGTTGCGCGAGGTACTCGACGCGGCGACCGGAGTCCCGATCAACAGATCGGCGCCGTGCTGCGGGCCGGCGTCGGCCGCGCCCGCATCCATGCCGGCACCGCGGGCCGCGCGAAGGCCCGGATCAGGAGTAGAAGTTGCGGGGCCAACGGTGCTTGGCCAGCACGGCGAGTCGGTCGGCGGTGAGGGGATGCCCGTCGCTCAGGGCGGTGTTGCGTTCGACGTTGCGTACGGTGCGCATGCCGGGGATGACGGTGGAGACCGCCGGTGAACTCAGGACGAACCGCAACGCGTACTCGGCGATCTCATCGGGCGCGATACCGAGTTCGGCGACGATCGCGGCCACCCGCTGTTCGACCTGCGCCGGGCGGTCGTCGCGGAAGTACCGGTTGCGCCAGTCGCCCTCGGGGAACGTCGTGCCGGCGGTGATCCGGCCGGTCAGGCCGCCCTCGTCCAGCGCCACCCGCACGACGACACCGACACCGTGCTCCTCGCACGCCGGCAGCAGTGAGTCGGCGGGCGTCTGGTCGAAGATGTTGTAGATGACCTGCACGCTGTCGACAGCACCGCTGCGTACGAGCGCGAGTGCACTGTCCGGTTCGTGGTCGTTGACGGAGACGCCGAACAGGCGGATCTTGCCCTCCTGTTTCAGCGCGGCGATCGTCTCCAGCCAGTCGCCCCTGCCGAGCCATTCATCGTTCCAGACGTGGAACTGGAATACGTCGAAGTGGTCCAGCCCACCGGCCCGCAGACTGGTCTCCAGGCTCCGGCGGATGTGCTCGCCCGGAAACGCCTCGGCCGGGTCCTGGCCGTCCACCCCCGGCCAGACACCGTTCTTCGGCGGCACCTTGGTGGCGACGAGCACCTCGTCACCGGCCCGCTCGCGAACGACCCTGCCGACGATGCGCTCGCTCTCGCCGTAACCGCGCGCGGTGTCGATGATGTTCACCCCCCGGTCGATCGCCCGGTGCAGAGCCCGTACGGAATCGTCCTCCGTGGCCCCCACCCAGCTGGATTCGCCGATGCCCCAGGCGCCGTAGCCGATCTCGGACACGGACACTCCGCTGCGGCCCAGCTCGCGATAACGCACCCTCGTCCTCCACGTCGTCGTCCTCGTCCCGGCCGGGCACGGGCTGCCGCCGGGATCACGCCGACGATAGAGGACCGGGGCGGGGGCGTCAGCCGGGTTTCCGCGGCGCCGGGACGGCCCCGGGCCCGCCCGCGAACCAGGACGGCCGTGCCGCCCGCGGCACCCGTTCTCAGCGGTCGGCGAGGTCGCGGGCGGATCGGGCGATGTGGGTACGTGAGATACCGGCGGCGTCGAGGAGTTCGGACGTGGTTCCGGAGCCCGGCAGGTTGCGCACGGCGAGGTGGACGAAGGCGGGGCCCAGTCGCTGTGCGGCAAGAGCGGACAGCACCGCCTCGCCGATGCCGCCCTCGGGATGGTGGTCCTCGACGACGACCAGCGCTCCGGTCTCCCGCGCGGCGCGGGCGACCGTGTCGAGGTCCAGAGGCTTGACGGAGTACAGGTCCACGACGCGGACGGGGATGCCGTCGGCGGCCAACTGCTCGGCGGCGGCCAGGCATTCGTGCAGGGTGACGCCGGCGCCGATGAGGGTGACCCGGTCGCTGTCGCTCGCCCGCAGGGTCTTCGACCCGCCGACGGGGAAAGTCTCGTCGGGGCCGTAGAGAACGGGGTAGGCACCCCTGGTCGTGCGGAGGTACGAGATGCCGTCCAGGTACGCCATGGCGGCGGTCAGGGCGGCGGCGGACGTGGCGTCGCTGGGGTAGAGCACGGTGGATGCGTGGACGGCCCGCATCATGGCAAGGTCCTCAAGGCCCATCTGCGAAGGACCGTCCGCGCCGATCTCGACGCCGCAGTGGGTTCCGCACAGGCTCATGGAGATCTGCGAGACGGCCGCCATACGGATGAAGTCATGGGCCCGGGTGAAGAAGGCGGCGAAGGTGGTGGCGTAGGGGCGGTAGCCACGCGCGGCCATACCGACCGCGCTGGCGATCATCTGCTGTTCGGCGATGTACGTCTGGAAGTACCGCTCCGGGTGAGCCTTGCCGAAGTCCTCCGCATGGGTGGAGTTGCCCACCTCGGCGTCCAGAGCCACGATGTCGGGCCGGGCACCGATCGCGGCGAGCGCCTTCCCGAAGGCGACCCGGGTGGCGACGTCCTCGCCGGTCTCGAAGCGCGGCAGCGTCACCTCCACGGGAGCGGCCTGGGTGCTGGGCGTGGCCGCGGGCGGGCGGGGGCCCTCGACCGTGAGATGGCGCACGCCGCCCAGTTCGGTGACGGCGCGTGCGGCAAGGTCGTCGGGCAGCGGCTTGCCGTGCCAGCCCTCGGCGTCCGCGACCTCGGACACGCCCTGCCCCTTGACGGTCTTCGCGACGACGACGGTGGGGGCCCGCCCGTCGTCCGCGGTGGCCAGGGCCTGTTCGACGGCCGCGAGGTCGTGCCCGTCGACGACGAGGGCGCGGCAGCCGAAGGCTTCGACACGGCGGGCGTACGCGTCGGTGTCCCAGCCCAGTTCCGTGGGGCCGCTCTGGCCGAGGCGGTTGACGTCGATGATCGCGACGAAGTTGGCCAGCCGGTGGCGGCCCGCCTTGTCCAGGGCCTCCCACACCGACCCTTCGGCCATTTCGCTGTCACCGCACAGCACCCACACGCGATACGGCTGGTGTTCCAGGTCCCGTCCGGCGAGCGCGATACCGACGCCGTAGGCGATGCCCTGGCCCAGCGAACCGGTGGCCGCGTCCACCCAGGGCAGAACCGGGGTGGGGTGGCCCTGCAGCCGGCCGCCGTCGCGGCGATAGGTGGTCATCAGTTCCTCTTCGTCGATCGCACCGGCGGCGAGGAACATCGCGTACAGCAGAGGGGAGGCGTGCCCCTTGGAGAAGATCAGGTGGTCGTTGGCCGGGTTCTTCGGGTTCTGCCAGTCGTAACGCAGTCGGCGGGTCATGAGGACGGCCATCAGGTCCGCGGCGGACAGGCTGGACGTCGGATGGCCGGAGCCGGCGGCGGTGCTGGCGCGGACGGAGTCCACGCGCAGTTGCTGAGCCAGCTGGAAGACCTGGTCCAGGTCGCTGTCGGGGCCGACGGAGGCAGTGGGGGTGTTCTCGACCGACATCGCGGCTTCCTCTCGTGTCCTGCGTGCTGATCCGGTCGTCGACGGCGGGCCGGCTCGCGGGGCGCGCTGTGCCCGCGTGGGGTGCCCGCGTGGGGTGCCCGCGTGGGGTGCCCGCGTGGGGTGCCTGTGCCCCTGTCGACCGTATGTCCATGGCGCGGCGGCCGCGATCCGGGAGCCGAACGCGTGCCGTTCAGAGAGCGCGTTGCAGAAGTTCCGTCAGGGCTTTCCAGTGGCGTTCGTCCGCTGCGCTGTCGTATGCGGCGGTGTCGGACTGCGTGAAGCCGTGGTGCGCCCCGGTGTAGACCTCACTGCGGTAACGCACCCCCGCTGCGGTGAGGGCCTCGTCGAGGCGGTCGATCTGCTCGGGCGGCAGCGAGGGGTCCTGGTCGGCGTGGCCGAAGTACAGCTCGGCGGTGATCCGGTCGGCCACCAGGTGCGGGCT
This sequence comes from Streptomyces sp. NPDC058051, assembly GCF_042885475.1. Lineage (NCBI taxonomy): Bacteria > Bacillati > Actinomycetota > Actinomycetes > Kitasatosporales > Streptomycetaceae > Streptomyces > Streptomyces sp. NPDC058051. The sequence goes on along the minus strand of NZ_JBHVRW010000025.1, from coordinate 63,586 downwards.
GTCGGCGGAGTCGGTGGCCAGCCGCCCTCCGTGGAAGCCGGCCATGGCAGCGACCCGCTCGGGGTAGGTGCCCGCGGTCCGCAGCGCGAGGCCGGCGCCCATGCAGTAGCCGGTGGTGCCGACCGGCCCGTCGGTGGTCAGGGCGCTGCCGGTGAGCCAGGTCAGGTAGGTGCCTGCGTCCCGCATCGCCAGATCGGGCGTCAGTGCCCGCATGAGCGGCCCGAGCCGCTCGAAGAGGTCCGGGCGTCGGGCCGGGTCGATGAAGGCGGGCAGCTCGACGACCGGCGCTCGCCCGTAGCGGTAGAGGAGGTTGGGAGCCAGGACGGTGTAGCCGGCCCCGGCGAGGCGGTCGACCATGCTCTTCAGGTGGGGACGGATTCCGAAGGCGTCCGTGTAGAGCAGAACCCCGGGGTGCGGCTTTCCGTCGTCGGGATGGGCCAGGTAGGCGTCGGCGGTGCCGTCCTGTGTGGTGATGTCCACGGATGTTCCGCGCACAGCGGTCATGGGCGGCTCTCCTCTCTGGTCCGTGCCGCTCGATGCGCGGAGCGGAAGGGATGCGCGTGCACGACGGCCGACGGCACGGAAGGCGCTCCGCGGCGGCCGGGCTACCGTCAGTGATGGTAAGCGGTGAGTGAGCGCTTCACGGGTTTCCCGGCTCGGCCGTTGAGCCGCCCGGCCGGTGTCCCGAGGCCCGGCCGGTGTCCCGACGCCCGGCCGGCGCTCTCGATCGCGTTGCCACCGGGATGTGCGCACCGCACGTGGTGTCCCCGGAGTGCCGGACTTCCGCCTCGGTACCGTCGTCCGACATCCTCGGTGGACGGACAGAACTGTCACGGACAGTAGGTGCGGTTTCCGGCAGGCAGCCCTGACGACGAAGGATTCGAAGCCCGATGACAGACAACTCCGACATGATCGAATTCGTTCGGGCGCGGCTCGCGGAGGAGGAGCAGATCGCGCTGGCGGCGGGCGGGGACAGCTGGCGGTGCCCGGACGGCGTGGCCGGCGAGGTCCACGACCGGTCCGGCGCCATCGCGTTCACCCTGCGCGATCGCGGCTTCGACCAGCACCTCGCCTTCCAGGATCCCGCGCGCACACGTCGCCGCATCGAGACGAGCAGGGTTCTCCTCGACGAGTACGCGGAGATCGCCGGTCTGGACACCGACCGTCCCGAACACGATTTCTCGTCAGGCCGCGCGGTCGGGCTCGGTTTCGCCGTCCGGCAGCTGGCCGCGGAGCATGCCGGCCACCCCGACTACCGCGCGAAGTGGCTGCCGCGGTTCATCCATTAGCGTCCGGCGGACGCCCGCACCGGCGCCGCTTCGTCGGGCACCCCGTCATCAGGGCCGAAGGTGGGTGCATCACAGGGCCGAGGGTATGTGTCGGCCCGTCACCGCCCGGGTGACGTCACCGGAGGGAGCGGTTGCCATGGAGCGGACCACGTGCTGTGTGGTGGGCGGTGGGCCCGCCGGAATGGTCCTCGCCCTGTTGCTGGCCCGGGCGGGGGTCGCCGTCACGGTCCTGGAGAAACACGGAGACTTCCTGCGCGACTTCCGCGGTGACACCGTGCACCCGTCCACCCTGGCGCTGCTGGACGATCTGGGACTGGCCGGGCAATTCGGCCGACTGCCGCAGCGGCGTGTGACATCGGTCCAGCTGCCGCTCGGTCCGGACCGGTCGCTGGTCACCGTCGGAAACATCGGCGCGCTGCGGGGCACGTACAACTACATCGCGATGGTGCCTCAGTGGGATCTGCTCAACCTCCTCGTGGACGAGGCCGGGCGGGAGCCGTCCTTCTCCCTTCGGATGAACACCGAGGCGACCGCCTTCCTGACCGACCGCGAGGAGGTCTCCCCCGGTCGGGCGAGGCCGGGAGTTCGGGGGCGGGTCACGGGGGTCCGGTACCGCACGGCCGACGGCCGCACGGGTGAGTTGCGTGCCACTCTCACCGTGGCCTGCGACGGACGGGCTTCGCTGGCCAGGTCGTTGCCCGAACTGGGACTGCGGGAGTTCGCCTGCCCGATGGACGCCTGGTGGTTCCGGCTGCCGCGGCGGGAGGACGACCCGCACGGGCTCGTGGGAGGCGTGGGCGACCGGTTCGTCAGCGCCCTGATCGACCGCGGGGACTACTGGCAGTGTGCCGCGCTGATCCCCAAGGGGACCGACAGCCGGCGCCGCGCCGCCGGCCTCGACCGTTTCATGGACGAGTTCACGTCCGCCGTCCCCTGGCTCGCGGACCGGGTGGACACGCTCGGGTCGTGGGACGACGTGAAACTGCTCGATGTCCGGCTCGACCGGCTCCGGCGCTGGCACCGTCCGGGGCTGCTGTGCATCGGAGACGCGGCCCACGCGATGTCACCGGTCTTCGGCATCGGCATCAACCTGGCCGTCGAGGACGCGGTGGCCGCCGCCCGCCATCTCGTCGAACCGCTGCGCGGGGGCGCGGTCGGCCTGCGGGCCGTACGCCGCATCCAGCGCCGCCGCCGGCCGACCACCGTCGCGACGCAGGCCCTGCAGCGCCTCGCCCATCACAACGTCATCGAGCCCGTCCTGTCGGGCCGTCCGGCTTTCGGCGACGCGAGACGCGCCCGGCGGCTGAGCGAACTCGTCACGAACTCACGGTGGTTGAACCGTGTGCCGGCGTACTTCCTCGCCTACGGTGCCCTGCGCGAGCGCCCGCCGTCCTCGTCGGTGCGCTGAGCCGGACGCCTCACCTGTATGCCACCCGTGGCAGGACGGCATACAGGTGAACGCGCGGGCGCGGCCCGCTACGGGTGGCAGCGGGCCCGCCGCCTACGCGCTGCCGTCGGCGGCGCGGCTTGCCAGATACTCGGTGAGGCCCGCCCCGGTGAGCGGGTAGTAGTCGGACAGCCGCCCGCCCTCGTCGAGACGCCGGCGCGCGAACGCCTCGCGGTCCTGGTGCAGCAGTGAGTCCTCGGCCAGGGGGACGGCCTTCTCCTGCGGTACGACGACGGCCCCGTCCTCGTCGGCGACGATGAGGTCCCCCGGCGTCACCAGCGCGCCGCCGACGCCCACCGGCACATTGAAGGCGGAGGGGAAGAGCTCCGTCTGCGAGGCGTAGTGCGGGGTCACGCCGGTGCACCAGACGGGCACTCCGAGCGCGCGGATCCGTGCCGCGTCCCGTACCCGTCCGTCGACCACGATGCCGGCGCCGCCGCGCAGTTTGAAATAGCGCACCAGCATGTCGCCGAGACAGCCCGTGAAGTGGCTCGCGTACGCCGACACCACCAGCACGTCACCGGGCTGGACGGACTCCAGCACGCCCCACAGCGCCGTCTTGCGCTCGGCGTCCTCCTGGTCGGCACCGGAGAAGACGTCCTCGCGCTGCGGAAGGAACTGCAGGGTGACGGCACCGCCGGTGACCTTGACATCCGGCTCGCGATGCAAGGGCACAGGGCCGTCGATGAAGGTCCGTGTAATGCCCATCTGATGCAGTTTCGCGCAGGCCGTTGCCGCGCTCACGTCCGTGAGGGCCTCCACCATGCGCGCGGTCGGCCGCACGAAGGACGCGGTGTGGACCGGCGCCAGCATCGAGTCGTAGGTCCGTGCCTCCCCCATCGACGGCGCTCCTTGATCCCCAGTCGGGTTCATTCACATGCCTCTCCGCGCACTCCGTCGCACGCACCGCCAGTGACATTATCGCCTATCGATGGTAGATAACAGCCGATCGATGAGGACTGTCAACCGCCACAGGAGAGTTCAGTGCCCACAGCATCCACCGGGTGGTTCGAGGCCGCGCGCTTCGGATTGTTCGTCCACTTCGGCCTGTACAGCCTCGCGGCCAGGCACGAGTGGGTGCGCAGCCGGGAAGCCATGTCGCAGGAGGATTACGACCGTTACCTGAAGCAGTTCGACCCCGACCTGTTCGACGCGGGGAAGCTGGCGCGGGCGGCCCGGGAGGCAGGCATGCGCTACGCCGTGCTGACCGCCAAGCACCACGACGGGTTCTGCCTCTACGACTCGTCGCTGACCGACTACACCTCGGTGCGCGCGGCAGGCCGGGACCTGGTGGCGGAGTTCGCCGAGGCGATGCGCGCCGAGGGCCTGCGCGTCGGCCTCTACTACTCGCTGCTCGACTGGCACCACCCGGACTTCACCGTCGACCGCTATCACCCGCTGCGCGGGACACCGGCCGAGCAGGAGCCGCGGGACATGGCGCGCTACCGCGCGTACCTGAACGGTCAGGTACGCGAACTGCTCACCGGCTACGGACCGATCGACCTGCTCTTCTTCGACTTCACCTACCCCGACAAGGGACCGGCGGAGTGGGGAGCGCAGGAGCTGATGGCGACGGTCCGCGAGCTGCGGCCGGACATCCTCGTCAACGACCGGATGGGGATCTCGGGTGACTACGTGACGCCCGAGCAGTACCAGCCCGACCGGCCGCTGGAGCGGGACGGCGTCCCGGTGATGTGGGAGGCCTGCCACACGCTCAACGGCTCCTGGGGCTACGACCGGGACAACCATGAGTACAAGGACCCCGCGATGCTGGTCAGGATGCTGGTGCAGTCCGTCGCGTGCGGCGGCAACATGCTGCTCAATGTCGGGCCCACCGGCCGGGGTGCGCTGGATCCGCGGGCCCGGGACACACTGCGGGCCATCGCCGACTGGATGTCCCTGCATGACCGCGCCGTGCGCGGGGCCGGGCCGAGCACCTTCGAGGCGCCCGCGAACGCCCTGTACACCCAGGCCGGACGCCGCCTGTATCTGCATCTGCTCGCGTGGCCGCTCAAGCAGATCCACCTGCCCGGTCTCGCCGGGCGGGTGCGCTACGCCCAACTGCTGCACGACGGTTCGGAGATCCGGTTCCAGCAGGTGGACGGCACGCAGCACGAGCACAACAATCTGGCTCCGCCCAGCCAGGCGGCGGGCACCCTCACGCTGACCCTGCCGATCGCCCGGCCCGATGTGCTGCTGCCGGTGGTCGAGCTCGAACTGCTTGAGGATGAGTGATCCCGTGACCGGGCCCCTGTACGAGCGATTGGCTCCGCTGCTGGATCCGCGTGACGCCCGAAGACTTGAGGAACTGCTGGCCGATCCCGCGCGGCGGATCGGAGTCCCTGATGTCACCTGCCGTTCCACCTGGGACGCGGTGCCCGCCGCGGTGCGCGACGGGATACTGTCCGATGCCGCGGAAGAACTGGCCCGGCCGGCCCCGCGGCTCCTCGCCACCGCCTGGGCCCGGGCCTTGGGCGACGGCAACCGGAGCGCGTACGAGGATCAGGCCTGGGCACTCCAGGAACGCGTGAGCCTGCTGACGCTGGCGGCCGTGCTCACCGGGGAGGTGGCGGCCCCGTCCGCGGCGCCGGGCGACTGCCCGCATCTCGATGCCGCGGTCGACGGGCTGGTCGCGTTCGCCGAGGCGAGCACCTGGTGCTGGGCTCCGCACGATCGCCACACCGCGGCGCGCGGCGAGGTGGTGCCCGATCCGGACGACCCGTTCCTCGACCTCGGGGCCGCCGAGGTCGCGGCGCTCTTCGCATGGGCGGACCACGTGCTGGGGCCCCATCTCGACCGACGCGTGCCCGGGCTGCGCCGCCGGCTGCGACGCGAGGTGGACCGGCGGGTGCTCACTCCGTTCGAGCGCACCCGGGACTGGCACTGGATCGGCGCCGACGGCACCGCGAACAACTGGAACCCCTGGATCCACAGCGCCGTGCTCGCCGCCGCGCTGCTGGTCTGCGACGACGACCGTCGGCGCGCCCGTCTGGTCCGCCTGATCGTCCGGGACCTGGACCACTACCTGGTCACGCTGCCCGACGACGGCGGGATCGACGAGGGGATCGCCTACTGGTGGGTGGGCGCGTGCCGCCTGCTGGAGATCCTGGACGTGCTCGCGGATGTCGGCGGCGCGGATCTCGACAGCCGGGATCTGCCGGTGCTGCCGGAGTTGCTGCGCTACCCGCAGCGCATGCACTTCGGCACGGACCGCTACGTCAACGTGGGTGACGCCCCCGCGCGGCTGTCCGGCGACCAGCCCTGGCAGGTGCCGTTCCGGTGGGGCGAACGGCTCGGACAACCGGAGACGGCCGCGTACGCGGTGGCGGGTGCGCGGGAGTCGGGAGGCGTCGCTCCGCCGCGCGCCGGACTCGGGCGCGCGCTCACCGCGCTGGCGGATCAGCGGTGGTGCCGGGCCGTCGGCGAGGACCGCCCGGTGGACGACGCTCCCTGGCTGGCCCGCGAGTGCTGGCTTCCACGCCTGCAGATCCTGGTGGCGCGGGAATCGGCGGCGCGTACGTCCGGGCTGGCGGTGGCGATGAAGGCGGGCCACAACGGCGAGCACCACAACCACCTCGACGTCGGTTCGTACTGGGTGGCCGCGGACGGCCGTCCGCTGGTCGTGGACGTCGGCAGGCCCACGTACACCACCGCGACCTTCGGGCCGGACCGCTACGCCGCCTGGCCGTTCCAGAGCACCTGGCACAACGTGCCGGACCCCGGCTGCGGGCAGCAGACCGGCGCGGATCACCGGGCGCAGGACGTGGCGGTCCAACTCGGCGAACGTGTCAGCGCGTTGCACGCCGACCTGAGCGGGGCCTACCCACACGGCCTGCTCACCCGCTGGGACCGGGTGCTGCAACTGGTGCGCGCCGGGGACGGCGAGCCGGCTCATGCGGTCGTCGAGGACCGGTGGCGGGGGCGGGCCGAATCGGTGCGGCTGCACCATGTCCTGGCCGGCGACGTCGAGTACGGCGAGGGCTGGGCCACGGTCACGGCCGCCGGGGGCGGCGGTCTGCGGATGCTCTGGGATCCGCGTACCGCCGTCGCCTCGGTCGAACACCGGGCGCTGGACGATCCGCATCTGAGGCGGAGTTGGGGCGACCGACTCAGCCGCCTGACGCTGACGGTCGGCCGGCCCGGCGCCGAAGGCCGGGTCGCCGTGCGGTGGCAGCGAACCGGGTGAGGACAGGGTTGCCGCAGCACTCTTGAAACATCCGGGGTGACCCACATAGCATCAGTAATCGATAGACGATAGCGATGGAGGTGATGACCGATGCGACGCCTTCGGGAGTGGCGGGCTGTCACCGCGTCACCGGGAACGCTGCCGCGAGAGCGGCGGCCGACTCCGATGCGGCCCCCTGTCGCGTTCCGCCATCGGGGAACGTCGGCGCTGCCGGCGCTTCGCCGTCGGCAGCGTTCTCGTCCGTCCGGTGCCGCGGGGCCGATGGCCCGCGGCGGCCGATATCTGTACCAAAACCGGGCAGGACCGAATTCCTGACCCGGAAGAGCCGCCGAAAACCCACAAGACATTCTTGCTGCGCCGCCCGACCGGGGCGATTGCAGACAATCGGTGAGCGCAGACCGCCACGCCCGTAGAACGAGGCGGGGCACACATGCCCGGAATCACCAGAACTCCGGGCATGGAAATCATCTGCGACAGCGGTGATGTCGGAAATGCGTGGACGCCACATCGGGAATCACTATTCCCTGGGAACCCGCACTTGATCTGCGGTTTCGTCAAAACGATGTGACGTGCCAATTTCCGGTCGCCACCGGGCGTGGTCTCCGTTTCCTTTTCGTTGTTGACCTCGCCGAAACGCCTGTGCTTCGATCTCGACAATCGACTATTAATTGACTACGCAATGGAGCGTGTCCCGAATGAGAAAAATGTGGCGCCGCGCCTGCGCACTCGCAGTGGCTCCGATGGTGATGGCGTCGGCCGCAGCCTGCGGTGGCAACGACTCCGAGGATTCCGCGGGACGCACGACCCTCCGCGTCATCGTCAACATCACGCCGAACCTGACCGAGAAGTACTGGTCCGATCTCTTCGCGGGGTACGAGAAGAGCCACCCCGACGTGAAGGTGAAGCTGGAGCTGACCGGCACGATATCGGCGAACGCGAAGCTGACCCAGGACCTGGCCGCGGGCGACCCGCCCGACATCGCGCAGCAGATCTCGCTGACCGCGGAGAACGCCTCCCTGTTCACCGACCTGTCGGACCAGCCCTGGACGAGCGACACCCCGCTGGTCGACCAGTACGCCATCGACGGCAAGCGGTACATGGTCGGCGTGGGCGAGCAGATCCAGTCGCTCGTCTTCTACAACAAGGCCGCCTTCACCAAGGCCGGGGTCGACGCGACGAAGATCCAGACCATGGACCAGTTCACCACCGCGATGGGCAAGCTGAAGTCAGCCGGCTACAAGCCGCTGCAGACGGCCGGCCAGTGGGTGACCGGCGCACAGTTCTCGATGATGGCCGATGCCGGAGTCCTCACCGCGGACCCCAAGTGGACGGTCAAGCGCAACGAGGGCAAGGGCTCCTTCGCCGACAGCGGCTATGTGCCCTACCTGGAGCACTACAAGAGCTGGATCGACTCGGGCTACCTGGAGAAGAGCGCCCTGGGCCTGACCTACGCGGACGGCCAGACGGCGTTCCTCAACGGCAAGTCCGCGATGTACATCATGGGCTCGTACTTCGTGCCCGCCGCGGACGCCGCGAAGAAGAGCGACGAGATCGGTGTGTTCAGCATGCCGACCGACGGCGCGTACCCCTCCGGCCAGTTCGGCAACATCTCCAACCCGTACGTCGTGGTCAACAAGTCGCGGCACAAGACCGAGGCGACCGAGTTCGTCAAGTGGCTGGTCACCGACCCGGAGGCCATCAAGAGCCAGCTCGCCGCCGACGGCAATCTGCGGGGCGGCTTCAGCTACCCGATGTCCAGCCTCGGCACCTCGGTGCAGAAGGTCCTGGACAAGGCTCCGTCGGTGCTCGTGAAGGCCGGGCCCAGCCAGCCGATCGCCGGCTTCAGCGACGAGCTCAACAAGCAGATCCAGTCCCTTTACACGGGCGCGTCCGCGAAGGATGCCGCGGGCGGATTGGACAAGTGGTGGAACTCGCAAAGCTGACCCGGCGGGGGCGGACCGGTGCCGCCCCCGCCCCGGCGGGGCACGAGGCGGAACGCCGGCGTGCGCGGTTCCGTGAGGCGGCCGTCTCCCTGGGGCTGATGGGACCGGCCGTGCTGCTCTACACGGTGATGACCGTCGTGCCCGTGGGCGTCGCGGTGTATCTCAGTCTGACGGACTGGGACGGCTTCTCCACGGCCGAGTTCATCGGGCTGGACAACTACCGGCACCTGTTCGACGATCCCAGCTCGACCGATTCCTGGTACGTCACCGCCATCATCGCCGGGGCGGGCACCGTACTCATGGTCGGCCTGGGCCTGATGTACGCGCTGGTCCTGAAGGGACGGTCGCGGTCGAACTCGTTCTTCCGCGCCGTGGCCTACTTCCCGCACGTGATCAGCGCCCTGATCCTCGGGTACCTGTGGGCGGCGATCCTCGGCACCAACGGTGCCATCAACAACACGCTCGCCAAGTTCGATATCGAACCGGTCGGGTTCCTCTTCGACGAGAAGTTCGCACTCGTCACGCTGATCGGCGTGATCGTGTGGGCCGGGTTCGGGTTCAACGTCGTGCTGTTCGTGGCCGCCCTCCAGACGGTCCCGGCCGAACTGCTCGAAGCCGCGGCGATCGACGGCGCGACCAAGCGCCAGACGAACCTGCGCGTGGTGATCCCGATGATCGCGCCGGTGGTGACCGTGGCGACCGTGCTGAACCTGGTCGGCCTGATCCGGGCCTACGACATCGTGGTGAGCCTCACCGGCGGTGGTCCCGCCGGATCGACGCAGACGTTCACCTACCTCATTCTCGCCCGCTCCTTCGAGGGCACCAAGGTCGGCTACGCGACGGCTCAGGCAGTGTTCCTGATGGTCGTGTCCGCCGTGCTGGCACTCCTCGTGACGGCGCTGCGCAACCGACAAGATCAAGCTGCGACAGGTTAGGAGCCGGTGGTGGTGGTACTAGAGGCGGAGATCCGCGGCAAGCGCAGGCGGCAGCCGGATCCCGACGACGCTCCCCGGGGCACGGAGAAGCCGGAGTCACGCTCGGTCGTGCGCTGGGTGATGTTGTCCCTGCTGTTCGTGATCATGATCGTGCCGGTCTACCTGCTCCTGGTGAACGCGTTCAAGTCACAGGACGACATTCTCAACAACCCGTTCTCGCTGCCGCTGGGCAATCTGACGCTGGAGCACCTGTCCGCCGCGGTCAACAGCCCCCAGTACAACGTCATCGGCGGCTACGGGTTCACCCTGTTCCTCGTCGTGATGGTGGACGTGCTGTGCATCCTGCTCGCCGGCCCGGCGGCGTACGCGATCGCGCGCAGCCTGAAACGGCGCACGCAGTTGGTGCTGCTGTACTTCCTGGCCGGCACCTTCATCCCCGGCGCCGCCGTGATCATCCCGGTGATCTACGTGCTCCGTGAGATCGGTCTCGCGAACACCGTGACCGGACTGATCGCGCACGACGTGGCGTCGACACTCCCGGTGAGCATCTTCCTGTTCGTCGGCTTCATCCGCACCGTCCCGGTGGACATCGACCACGCGGCGACGATCGACGGCGCGGGCAGGTACCGGACTTTCTGGACGATCATCTTCCCGCTGATGCGCCCGGCGGTCGTGACGGTGCTGATTCTCAACTCGATCGGGATCTGGAACGACTTCGTCAGCCCGCAGATCCTGCTCAGCCCGTCCTCCGAGCACTACACGGTGACGACGGCGATCTACGCCGGGATCAGTCAGTACTCGACGGACCTGACGAAGGTGTTCCCCAACCTTCTGCTCGCGATCGCGCCCGTGATCATCTTCTTCATCTACATGCAGCGCCACATCATCAGCGGCCTCACGGTCGGTGCGGTGAAGGGCTGATCCGGGCGAAACGGTTCCCATCCATCCATCAGAGGAGAGAGGACAATGGAGTGCTGACAAACCGATGGTCACGGCCCCGCCGGGGGCTGTGGCCCGCGGCCGCGGCCGTACTCGCGTCCCTGTGCGTGGTGGCGTCCGCCGTCCCGGCCGGCGCCCATCCGGCCAAGGGCAAGGACGGCCGTACCTATTACGTCGCACCGTGGGGACGGGACACCGCCGGTGGCCACACCCTCCTGAAGCCGTTCCGGAGCATCCAGGGGTGCGCCGACACGGCGGCTCCCGGCGACACCTGCGTGATCGCGTCCGGCACGTACGAGGAGACGGTCGTGCCGGCCCGGTCGGGCACGGCGGAGCAGCCGATCACCTACCGCGCCGCCCAGGGCGCCCAGGTGACACTGAGCGGCGCCACACGGGTCCAGGGCTGGTCGCCGGTGACCGGCGACGATGTCGCCGAGATCGGCAAGACCGACCCCTACGCACTGGATTCGGCGTTCAGCGAGGCCGTGGGGGCGGGCCGGGTCTACAGCACCGACGTCGACCTCGGTTCCGACGTCTCCACCGTGCAGATCTTCACGGACAAGAAGATGGGGATCGAGGCCCAGTGGCCCTATCCCGGTCTCGACCTGCTCGACCCGGAACTGCAGTACGCCGGTCCGGGCAGTGCGGACGCCACGATCGCCGACGCGGATCTGACCCGCCCGGCGGGGTACTGGGACGGCGCGCGTGCGCTGACGAGCTACTGGTACGTGTCCGCCACCACCACCGTCAAGAGCTCCGCCGTCGGGTCGGTGGTACTGGACGAGGCGCCGCCGTGTGTCCACAAGGTCGTGCCGACGGACACCCGTTACGCGCTCACCGGCAAGATCGGGGAGCTCGCGAACCCCGGGGAGTGGTTCTACGACCCGGCCGCGAAGCGGCTGTACATGTACAGCACCGACAGCCCCGCTCTGCACACGATCGAGGCGAAGACCAGGTCGCTCGCCTTCGACCTGACGAACACCAGCCACACCACGGTCTCCGGGATCGGCCTGTTCGCCTCGACGATCAGGACCGGCCCGTCCAGCACCGATGTGACGCTGGACCGCATCACCGGAAAGTACCTGTCGCACTACACCGACATCACCCGGGGCACCACCGACTGCGGCAGCTCCGTGACCCGCGGTGTCGGCGACACCGGCATCGTGATCGACGGTACGCAGAACAAGATCGTCAACAGTGATCTGTCGCTGAGCGCCGGGAACGGGATCGCACTGCGCGGGCAGAACAACACCGCGACGGACAACGTGATCCACGATGTCGACTACCTGGGTACGTACGCGGCCGGCATCGCTGTGATGGGCAACAGCCAGACGGTCATGCACAACACCATCTACCGGGTCGGCCGCAGCGGGATCAACCTGCAGTGGGACACCACCGCGGGTCTCACGCCGGGGCCGGACCGCATCGCCCACAACGACATCTCCCAGTACGCCCGGCTGAGCCTCGACACCGCGGCGATCTACACCTGTTGCAGCGCCGACATGATGGGGTCGTCGATCGACCACAACCTGTTGCACGACGGCACGCCCACCCCGGGCGTCACGTCGTTCGCGGTCGCCGGTGTCTACGCGGACAACGGGCAGAGCAACCTCGTGATCGCGAACAACGTGGGCTGGAACAACCTTGAGGGCACGGTGATGCTGAACGGCCTCGGCACCGGGTCGCACGACAACCTCGTGTACAACAACACCGGCGGCATGACATTGTTCTACGTCAAGGAACCGGGGCAGTCCACCGGAACCAAGATCTACAACAACATCGGTGCCATCCGGGGCCTGACCGGTGCCACCGACGGCGGGCTGGTGCTGTCCAACAACCTGCCCGCGGAGACCGATCCGCTGTTCGTGGACGCGGCACAGCACGACTACCGGCTGTCCGAGGGATCCCCCGCACGCAACCAGGCGATCGCGCTGCCGGGCATCAACGACGGGTCGACGGACGCGACCCCGAGCCTCGGCGCCTACCAGTACGGTGCGCCGAAGTGGACGGCGGGCGCCCGCCGGTAACGGCCGAGCGGCAAGAAGCGAGGGCCCGAGCCGGATGTCCGGCTCGGGCCCTCACACATTCGGCCGCTTCTCCCGGGCCCCCCGGGCTGACCAGTGCCCGTGCCTGCCGCACGCCGCACGCTCGTCCACCGGGGATCACGGGACAGCCGTCAGCGTTTCTTCTTGGCCGCGGTGGCCTTCCGCGGCTTCCTCGCCGCCCGCGCGTCCGGCACCGGTCCGCGGCCGGCCGCGTGGTCGGCGAACGCGGCGGCCGCCCTGTCCGCGTCGCCCTCGCGCAGCAGATTCACGAGGCGGCCGTGCTCGTCCGCCATCGCGTGCCGGTCGCCCTCGAAGAGGGGGTCGGAGATGGCGCGCAGCGCACGCAGGCTCGGCTCGATGACCTCCCACATCCGGGCCAGGAACGGGTTGCCGGCGATCTGGGCGACCAAGGTGTGGAACTCGATGTCGGCGTCGCGGAAGCGGCTGACGTCATTGGCGGCAACGGCCTCGTGCATCTGATCCACGAGCGTGTCGAGCTCAGTCAGATGTTCCTCGGTGATGCGCTCGGTGGCGAGTTGCGCCGCCAACCGCTCCAGCGGTTCCCGCACCTGACGGGCGTACTCCGCGTCCTGCGAGGAGATCTCGATGACGAAGTGGCCCCTGCGCGGGACGTGCATCAGCAGGCCCTCACGGGCCAGTTGCTTGACCGCCTCACGCACCGGCGCCTGGCTCACCCCGAGGCGCCGTGCGATTTCCGATTCGACCACGCGCTCGTTCGGCGCGAGGTCGCCCTCGACAATCGCCTTGCGGAGCAGCTCGTACACCTGGTCGGAGATCAGGGTTTTGCGGAAACGGTCCTTATTGGTGGCCAGCGTGGAGACGAATCCAGCCGACGCATTCGATGCCATGAATTCCCAATCCTGCGATGGGGGGAGAGCCAGTTGTGCCATGATACGCGCTCATCGTCTATCGATGGCGAGATTCCATGACACGGTCCATTAGGTCGTGGAGGTTCTCACACCGCGGTTTCCAGCTGCTTCGCCAGCCATTCCAGTTTCACCACCTCGTGCGCCGGTCCGCCCCCCTCGTGGTCATTGAACGGATACACACTGATCTGCTTGTCCGCCTGGTCGACCTGGCGCTCCGAGCCGTAGTGGTTGAAGGCGGCGTACACGGTCGAGGGCGGGCAGATGTGATCCATCAGCCCGACCGAGAAGAGCGTCGGCGCGTTCGCCCTGCGGGCCAGGGTCACGCCGTCGAAGTAGGACATGGTGCGGGCCACTGTGGCCGCGTGCTCCCGGTGCAGCTTCACGAACCGGGAGACCTCGACATAGGGGGGCTGGTCGGTCATCGTGGTGGCGCGCGGAAAGTGGCACAGGAACGGCACGTCCGGCATGACGGCGACGAGGTCCGGGACGAGACCCGCCGCGGCCAGTGCGATCCCGCCGCCCTGGCTGGTGCCGGTGACCACGACGCGTGACGCGTCGACAGCCGGATGGGTGCGGACCGCCGCGACGGCGCGCACCGCGTCGGTGAACAGGCGGCGGTAGTAGTAGCGGTGCGGATCGAGGACGCCGCGCGTGAGGAAGCCCGGTGCCGCTATGTCGCCGGTGGCGGGGTCCGGGTCGGGCGTCTCGGCACCCTGGCCGCGCGTGTCCATGATGAAGTGCGCGTACCCCGCGCACGCCCACAGCCGCTTCTCGTGCGGGGCCCCGCGACCGCTGCCGTAGCCCAGGTACTCCACGACGGCGGGCAGGGGCCCGGTGCGGGTCACGGGCAGTTGCAGCCAGCCGCGGACCGGGTGCCCGCCGTAGCCGGCGAACGTCACGTCGAAGGTGTCGATCGTGGCCAGCCCGTTGTGCACCGGTTCGAACGTCGCGGCGAGGTCGAACGCGTCCTGCTGCCCGAGGGTCTGCTGCCAGAACTCGTCGAAGTCGACCGGCTCGGCCAGGGTGGGGCGGTATCTCTCCAGCTCGTCCAGGGGCAGGTCGAAGAAAGCCATTTCGGGTCTCCGCGGAGGTCGGGGCCGGCTCGGCCGGAAGGAGGCGACCACTTATCGCCTATCGATCATCCATGAATCGAAGCAGGGCACTCTGAGCGCTGTCAACCACACAGTCCGTACACGCGTTCAGCGGTGGTGTGGAGCACTCGTTCCCGCTGATCGGCGGGGAGATGGGCCAGTCCGAGCCGCGCCGCCGCCAGCGAGTCGGCCCGGGAGCCGCGGGGCAGGCAGATCGGCCAGTCCGAGCCGACGACACAGCGGTCCGGGCCGAAGGCGTCCACCGCGTGCCGGACCAGGTGCGCCACCCGGTCGGCCGGAACCCCCTGCTGCTGGGTGAGCAGTCCGGAGATCTTCACGACCACGCCGGGGGTCTCGGCGGCGCGCACGACGTCCCGGTACCAATCGCCCGGATCCGTCAGGAGGTTCGGGGGATTGCCGAGATGGTCGACGACGACGGTCAGCCCGGGATGCCGGGCGGCCACGTCGGCCGCGGCCCGCAGGGCGCCGGTGCCGAGGTTGAGTTCGAGCACCATGCCCGCCTCGGCCAGCACCGCGACGAGCGCGCGGGCCGGCGCCGGTGTGTCGGCCCAGGCCGGCCCGCCCAGGCGCATCCCGTTGGGCCGGGTGTCTCCCAGGTCCGCCAGGAGCGCCCGGAAGCGATCCGGGCCGCCGTCCCCGTGGACGTGCAGGTTCGCGACGTATCCGGCGACGAGATCCGGTCGGCGCAGGCGCAGGTCGCGCAGGGCGAGCGTCTCGCCGATGTCACCGCGGGACGCCTCGACCAGGATGGTTCCGGTCAGGCCGAGGCCGGCACCCGCGTCCTCCAGATCACCGGGGAAGAACGGCCGGTGGTGCACGGAACCCGGACGGATCCAGGGGAACCCCTCCCCCGGGTTCCACAGATGAGCATGGCAGTCGATCACGAACGGCATCCTTCCCGGGGCGTTGCCGAGTATTGACACGTCAGCCCACGCCAGTGAGTCTAGCCATCGGTAATCGATGGGCGATTGTGAGGGGCCGGGTGTTCTTGATGCTCATAACCGGGCGAATCGGCGGCACGTTCGCGGCGGGAGGGGCGCGCCGATGACGACCACCGCAGACGCCGCGCACGTGCCGGAAGTGCGAGCGACCCGCCGCGTCGCCGACATCCCGCGATGGGCCGCACTCGAACGGGAACTGTTCGCCGTCCAGGACAAGGCATGGCGCGTCTTCGCCGACCGCTACACCGAACGCGACGGCCGCCTCGTCTTCCGCGGCACACTGGGAGAGGGACTCGACGGCCGGGACGGCGTGGACGACTTCTACGAACCGTTCTTCAACTGGCCGACGCTGTACCTGCTGGGCGGCAGCGCGGATCTCCTGACCGCGGCGCGGCGGCACTGGCACGGGGTCTCCGAGCAGCTCACGGAGATGGGCATGCTGGAGAACGGTCTGGAGCGCGGCTACGACTGGTTCCACCAGGGCGAGGGGCTGCTCCTCTTCTACGGGCTGTGCCTCGCCGACCCCGGCGACGCGCACCTGCGCGAACTGGCGTGTCGTTTCGCCGACTTCTATCTGCCGGACGGCCCCAACTACGACGCCGAGCACCGCGTCATCCGCGCCCCGCACAACGGCTCCGCCGGCCCGCGCTGGGGCTTCAGCGACCACGACACGTACTTTCCGTGGAGTCTCGCCCTGCACCCCTACGGGCTGCCGCTCGACGGGATGGACGACGTCACGTCCTTCGACGAGCTGGCCGCCTCCCCCGCGCGTGCTCGCGCCTACGGCCGGGCGATGTGGGACCGGATGGGCCGCGGTGACACGCTCGTGAACCTGGCCGCGACGGGGCTCGCCACCAACGCGCACCTGCTCACCGGTGACCGGCGTTACGCGGACTGGGTGGCCGAGTACGTCGGCGTGTGGCGGGAGCGGCTCGACGGCCAGGACGTCGTGCCGGACAACGCCGGACTGCACGGTGTGGTGGGCGAGTATCTGGACGGCCGGTGGTACGGCGGCCACTACGGATGGTCGTGGCCGCACGGGCTCTCCCCGGTCGGGAGCGCCACCCTCGTCGGGGCGTCCAACGCGACGCTGCTGACCGGCGACCGGTCCTTCCTCGACCTGGCCCGCAATCCGCTGGACGCGGTGCTGCGTCAGGCCGAACACCGGCGCGCGGACGAGATGGGAACGCTGGGCGAGCGCTGGCAGCCGCATCTGGAGGCGATGGCCGAGGAGCGCACGCTCATGGTGCCCCAGCGGCACAACGACTCCGGCTGGTTCGACTTCACGGTCATGCCGGGACAACTTCCCCTTTCTCTATGGCACTTCAGCCGCGACAGGGTGGACCAGGAACGCATCGAGCAGCTGCGGGCCGGATCGAACTGGGACTGGACAGCGGTGCACACCCAGCGCATCAAGGACGAGGCCGGGCACGAGGAGCCGTGGTACGAGTTCCTCCAGGGCCGCAACCCGGACTTCCCCGAGCGGATGCTGCGCAGCGCCCTCGCCACCTGCGCCGAGCGGGTCGAGGCCATCGAGAACGACCCGGTGGATCCGGCCGTGGGCCCCGACGCTCTGGACATCCATCACTGGCAGCACCTCAATCCCGTGGTCACCGAGGCCCTGCTGCAACTGACCACCGGATCCCCGCAGGTGCTCTACAACGGCGGTCTGACCCAGCTGCATCTGCGCTATCACGACGCCGTCGACCGTCGGCCCGGACTGCCCGCGGACGTCGCCGCGCTCGTGTCCGACATCCGGCCGGACCACACCGTGGTGGAACTGGTCAATCTCGGCAGCACCGATCGCTCGGTGGTCGTGCAGGCGGGTTCGTTCGCCGAACACCTCGTGCACACCGTCCGTGTCGACGAGGGGCAGGTGCAGGACGTCGGTGGACCGTACTGCCGGGTCGAGCTGCCCGGAGCCACGCGGGTGCGGCTGACCCTGACGATGACGTTGCACGACGGCCGACCGGCTGCCAGGTCCCCGTGGGAGGTTGCTCGATGACCGGCGCGCCGGTGCACGGGGCACCTTCCCGGCTGCCCTTCGACCTGCCCCGGCTCGGGATCGGCACGGCCCCGCTGGGCGGGTTGTTCGAGGAGGTGAGCGAACAGGACGCGGCCGCGACGCTGGAGGCCGCGGCCCGGGCCGGCCTCACCTACTTCGACACCGCCCCGCGCTACGGGCACGGGCAGGCCGAGGAGCGTCTCGGCCGTCTGCTGGCCCCGGCCGGGATCACCGAGCCGGTGATCTCCACGAAGACGGGGTGGCTGCTGCGGCCCGCGCCGGACGGCTCGCCGGGCACTGTGGTGACCGACTGGACGGAGCACGGGATCCGCACGTCGCTGGAGTCGAGTCTGACCCGCCTGCGGCGATCGTCGGTCGACGTCCTGTACCTGCACGACCCGGACGACTACGTGGACGAGGTCCGGCGTACCGCCTATCCCGCGATACGCCGCCTGCGGGACGAGGGGCTGGTCCGGGCGATCGGGTTCGGCATGAACCACAGCGAGAAGCTGGCCGCTCTCGTGGCGGAGTTCGAGGTGGACGTCGTCCTCATCGCCGGCCGGTTCTCCCTGCTCGGCCACGAGGCGCTGACGACCCTGCTGCCCCTGTGCGCGAAGACCGGCACCGCCGTGGTCGTGGGCGGGGTCTTCAACACCGGCCTGCTCGCCGACCCGTCGGACGACGCCATGTTCAACTACCACCCGGTGCCCGCCGAGGAGCTGGCCCGCGCGCAGCGGTGCCGCGCGCTCTGCGCCGAGTTCGATGTGCCGCTCGCCGCGGCCGCGGTCCAGTTCCCGTACCTGCACCCCGCGGTCACGTCGGTCGTCATGGGCTGCCGGTCGGCGGACGAAGTGACGGCGAACGCCGCGGCATCCCGGTTCCCGATCCCGGACGAGCTGTGGCTCCGGCTCGCCGAGGAGGGCTTCGTACCGCCGCAGTTGCTGGCCGGTTAGCCCGGACACGGATCGGACCGGCTCCGGCCTCCCTCTGAGGAGCCGGAGCCGGTCCGTTCGCATGGGGCGGTTGCCGGTCGCGGCCGTCCTGCGGATCACCCCGCTCGTCCGGCGACGACGCCCCGAGCCGCGGCGCACGCCGCACCGTCGGCGAACTCGCCGACGAGGCCGACCGCGCCCGGCGCTTCGACGGGCCGTGGAACCGGCACCCCTTCGACAGGCCATGCACCCGGCACACCTTCGACGGCCCCGGACCCCAACGAGGCTGCCTGGCCGCTCACTTTCCTGACCCACCGTCTCCGCGTCGGCGCGACGACCGCGGAACCGGCCGCTCGCCGGGACGCGCCTCCGATCGCGGCTGGATCCCGTCGCCACTCGGACAAACATCATGCGGACGCGATCATCGTATCGAGTTAATGTCGACGACTTTCCTTGGTCCAGAGGGCGAAGCGGCCATTAGTGTTCCCCTGGATCTGGACGGATTCCCGGTCACATACCCCTTTCCCCTCCCGTTGCCCGATTGTGTCCACATACGCGCGTCACCGCCCTCACCAAGGAGAGCTTGCCCGATGACTGTTGAATCGAGCCCGGAAGCGGGGCTGGAGCTGCCCCGGCAATCCAGCCTGGGCACGGCGGCTGCCCGCAACCTCGCCACCACGACCAAATCCGCCCCGCAGATGCAGGAGATCACCTCTCGCTGGCTGCTGAGGATGCTCCCCTGGGTGGAGACCCAGGGCGGGGCCTACCGGGTGAACCGTCGCCTGTCCTACACCGTCGGCGACGGGAGCGTGGAGTTCGTCCAGGACGGCGCCGACGTCAGGGTGATCCCCCGTGAGCTCGGTGAACTGGCTCTGCTGCGCGGCTTCGACGACCTGGAGGTGCTGACGGCCATCGCCGATCGGTGCGTCCAACGTGACTTCCGGGGCGGCGAGACACTGGTCGAGCGCGGGACGCCCGCGGACCAGCTCCACCTGATCGCCCACGGCCGCATCAACCGGACCTCCGCCGGCAGTTATGACGACGAGGTCGCTCTGGACGTACTCGCCGACGGCGACCGGTTCGGGGAGAACGCCCTCCTGGACGAGGACGCCCGGTGGGAGCACACCGCCACCGCCGAAACCTCGGGCACGCTGCTCACGCTGTCACGCGCCGACTTCGCCGCCGTGCTGTCCGCCGCGCCGAGCCTCCGGGACCACGTCGCAGAGTTCTCATCGCTTTCCCGCCGGCGGCAGAACCATCGCGGCGAAGCGGAGATCGCGATGTCGGCCGGCCACATCGGAGAGCACGAGTTGCCCGGCGCGTTCGTGGACTACGAACTGAAACCGCGCGAGTACGAACTCTCGGTCGCCCAGACCATTCTGCGGATCCACACAAGGGTCGCCGACCTCTACAACGGGCCGATGAACCAGACCAAGGAGCAGCTCAGGCTCACCATCGAGGCGCTGCGCGAGCGCCAGGAGCACGAGCTGATCAACAACCGGGAGTTCGGCCTGCTCCACAACGCCGACTTCAAGCAGCGCATCCAGACACACTCCGGCCCGCCGACCCCGGACGACATGGACGAACTGCTCTGTCGGCGCCGCGGAACCAAGTTCTTCCTCGCGCACCCCCGGACGATCGCGGCGATCGGGCGTGAGTTCAACGCGCGTGGGATCTATCCGGACCACACCGACCTCGGCGGCCAGCAGGTCCCGGCCTGGCGTGGGGTTCCGATCCTCCCCTGCAACAAGATCCCCGTCACGAAGGAGAAGACCAGCTCGATCCTCGCCATGCGTACCGGCGAGGAGAACCAGGGCGTCATCGGCCTGCATCAGACCGGGCTGCCGGACGAGTACGAACCGGGGCTGTCGGTCAGGTTCATGAGCCTCGACGAGAAGGCGATCACGTCCTACCTCGTCAGTACCTACTACTCCGCCGCGATCCTCGTGCCGGACGCGGTCGGCGTGCTGGAGAACGTGCAGATCGCCCGCTGGCCCAAGTAGCGGACCCGGCCCGATCGGCTGCGTGCGACACCCGGACCCTCAGGGGAGGCCGCGCATGCCCGAAGGGCTTCGGGACAGCCGCCCACCCCACCGAGGAGCCATGGATGCCCGCGCCTGAGCTGCCACCGCCACAGTCGAGCCTGCCAGAGGCCGCTTCCCACTTCGGGGCGCACGTACTCGCTGCCGTCGCCGCCCGCGCCGGCGACATCAAGGCCGCCACCGGCGGCCCACCCGCCGCGCCTTCCCTGCCCGCCCCGTCTGCGATCTCCGCGCCCTCCCCACCTCCGATCTCCGCGCCTTCCCCGTCTGCGATCTCCGCGCCCTCCCCACCGCCCTTCGGCGCCCCGGCAGCCGAGGTGCCGGCGGCGAGCGGTGACCTGGATCGGATCCTGCGTGGCCCCAGCGGCCTGGGCACGGCGGGCCTGCGCCTGATCCTGCGGGAGGAGCCGCCGGCGCCCTCGGACCCGCCGGCGGACGCAGCGGAGGGCATGCCGGTCCCGGGCCTCTATTACCACCCGGTGCCCGAGCCCGACCCGGTGCGGGTCGAGGAGGTCAGCCGAAGGATCAAGTCCTGGGCGTTGGACGAGGTCGCCCTGTATCCCGAGGACTGGGAGGAGGAGTTCGACGGCTTCTCCGTGGGCCGCTACATGGTCGGCTGCCATCCGGACGCGCCCACGGTCGACCACCTGATGCTCGCCACACGCTTGATGGTCGCCGAGAACGCGGTGGACGACTGCTACTGCGAGGACCACGGAGGCTCGCCCATCGGCCTCGGCGAACGCCTTCTGCTGGCGCACACCGCCCTCGACCCCCTGCACACGACGGAGGAGTACCAGCCGCAATGGGCGAAGTCGCTCCATGCGGACGCGCCTCGGCGCGCCTACCGCTCCGCCATGGAGTACTTCGTCCGGGCGGCGGGCCCCTCTCAGGCGGACCGGCTCCGGCACGACATGGCCCGGCTGCACATGGGGTATCTCGCCGAAGCGGCCTGGGCCCAGCTGGACCATGTCCCGGAGGTGTGGGAGTACCTGGCGATGCGCCAGTTCAACAACTTCCGCCCCTGCCCGACCATCACCGACACCGTCGGCGGCTACGAACTGCCGGCGGACCTGCACGCCCAGGCCGCCATGCAGAAGGTCATCGCTCTCGCGGGAAACGCGACGACCATCGTGAACGACCTGTACTCGTACACCAAGGAACTCGACGCTCCCGGCCACCACCTGAACCTGCCCGTCGTGATCGCCGAACGGGAGGGCCTCTCCGACCGGGACGCCTATCTGAAGTCGGTCGAGGTCCACAACGACCTCATGCACCACTTCGAGCGCGAAGCCTCCGCCCTGGCCGAGGCGTGCCCCGTCCCGAACGTGCAGCGCTTCCTACGGGGCGTGGCCGCATGGGTCGACGGCAACCACTACTGGCACCGGTCCAACACCTATCGCTACAGCCTGCCCAACTTCTGGTAAGAGAAATGGACTCATCTGTGACCCACACCGAACTCACCGCCACCTCCCTCTCCACCTCCCTGCGCATCCCGCGCCCGGCGACGCCCTACCAGGGGGACATCGCCCGCTACTGGGACGGGGAGGCCAGGCCCGTGAACCTGCGGCTCGGCGATGTCGACGGTCTCTACCACCACCACTACGGCATCGGTGAGGTCGACCGCGCCGCCCTCGGCGACGGCGAGGACAGCGCGAGCGAGAAGAGGCTGATCGCCGAGCTCCACCGACTGGAGTCGGCGCAGGCCGATTTCCTCCTGGGACACCTCGGCGACATCGGGCGTGACGACACCCTGGTGGACGCCGGCTGTGGCCGCGGCGGTTCGATGGTGATGGCGCACCAGCGCTTCGGTTGCAAGGTCGAAGGTGTCACGCTGTCGGCCAAGCAAGCCGACTTCGCCAACCATCGTGCCCGTGAACTCCGCCTCCAGGACCATGTCCGCGCCCGCGTCTGCAACATGCTCGCCACGCCTTTCGAGACCGGGTCGGCCGCGGCCTCGTGGAACAACGAGTCGAGCATGTACGTCGACCTGCACGACCTCTTCGCCGAACACTCCCGCATTCTCTCGGTCGGCGGTCGCTACGTGACCATCACCGGCTGCTGGAACCCGCGGTACGGCCAGCCCTCGAAGTGGGTCTCGCAGATCAACGCGCACTTCGAGTGCAACATCCACTCGCGCCGAGAGTACCTGCGCGCCATGGCCGACAATCGCCTCGTGCCCCAGGCCATCGTCGACCTCACTCCCGACACCCTGCCCTACTGGGAGCTGCGGGCCACGTCTTCGCTGGTCACGGGAATTGAGGACGCGTTCATCAACTCCTACAAGGACGGGTCCTTCCAGTACCTCCTCATCGCGGCCGACCGCGTCTGACCTCCTGCTGACGGGGGAGGGCCCGCTCCGACGGAACGGGCCCTCCCCCGTGGCCATGCGGCTGGTTTCATCCCCCCGGCCTCCGTGGTCATCCTTCAGGTCCCCCACGCGACGACGCGTGGCTTCGGAGTGTGTGTTTCTCGCTCGAATCGGCAGTCTCCGAACCTCGCAGGCGGGTCTGCCCTTCAGGGTTCGCAACTCGCGGCGCAGTGCGATCCGTTGCAGGTCTCGCCGGGCGCCGCTCCCTCGGCCCGGCACGCCGGTCGTCTATCGTGATCAGCGGCAACTCCCGCACCCAGAGGAAGCGTTCATCCTGGTGACAGCGCACATGGCCACCCTCCGTCCTCTGCCGGATCTGCTCCGGGAGCATGCCCGGTGTCTCGGTACCAAGACCGCCTTCCAGGACGACCGTTCCCGTGTCACCTACGGGGAGCTGGAACTGCGAACCGGCCGGCTGGCGGGACATCTCGTCAGCCTCGGTCTGCGGCACGGGGAGCGAGCGGCGATCCTTCTGGGCAGCCGGGTGGAGGCCGTGGAGAGCGTGCTCGCCGTCGTCAGGGCGGGCGCGGTCGGTGTGCCGATGGACCCGCGGAGCACCACCGCCGAGTTGGCGCACCTGCTGGACGACAGCGGGGCCCGGGTCGTCTTCACCGACCGGTCGTCCCTGGGTCAGTTACTGCCGTTGCTGCCGGAGCGCCCCCGGCTGAGCGTGGTGCTCGTCCAGGACGCCGGGAAGCGAGACGGACCCCCCGCGGCGGGGGCGAGTGGCGGCTCGGCCGACGAAGCGGGCATGTTCCACTACGCGACTCTGGCCGCCACCGAGCCGCCCGTGCCGGCTCCGGATGATCTCGGGCTCGACGAGGTGGCCTGGCTCCTCTACACCTCCGGGTCGACCGGCCTGCCCAAGGGGGTGCTGTCCACCCAGCGCAACCGGCTGTCGTCGGTGGCGTCCGGGTTCGTCGCCGTCCTCGGCCTGTCGGCGGACGACCGTCTGCTCTGGCCCCTCCCCCTCCACCACGCCATGGGGCAGCTCCTGTGCGTTCTCGGGGTGACCGCGACCGGAGCGTCCGCCATGCTCCTGCCGCGGTTTTCCGCGACGGACGTACTGGGTGAACTGCGCCGGACCGAAGACCCGTTCACGCTGCTGGCCGGTGTACCGGCGACGTACGCCAAGCTCGTCGACGCCGTGGGGGACGACGGGCTGGGGGCACCCGCGCTGCGTGGCTGCGTCAGCGGAGGCGCGGCCGCCTCTCCCGCTTTCCAGCGGGCCTTCGAGGAAATCTGCCGGGCTCCGTTCCTCGATCATTACGGCAGCACCGAGGCGGGGCCCGTCACCATGACGGCACCGGGTGCCGCCCGGTCGGCCGGTTCCTGCGGCCGGGTGCTGCCGGGCACGCGGGCGCGTATCGGCGACGGCAGCGGCGTCGAGACCTCGGGCGAGGGCGAGTTGTGGGTCTCCGGGCCCGGTGTCATGGCCGGGTACCACCAGCGGCCCGACGACACCGCCGCGGTCCTGCGCGACGGGTGGTACCGCACCGGTGACCTGGCCCGGATCGGCGCCGACGGTGAACTCACCCTCACGGGCCGGGTCAGCGAGCTGATCATCCGGGCCGGGGAGAACATCCATCCTTCCGAGGTGGAGGCGGTGCTGCTTGCGCTGCCCGGAATCCGGGACGCCGCCGTGGCCGGCCTCCCGGACGACGTACTCGGTGAAGTCCCGGCCGCCTACCTGGTCCCGGCGGACGCCGGTGTCCTCGACAGGAGGGCGATTCTCGCCGCCTGCCGGGAACAACTCTCACCGTTCAAGGTGCCCGCCGCCCTCTACGAGGTGGACGCGATCCCGCGTACCGCCTCGGGCAAGGTCAGGCGGTACGCGCTGGCCGGCCTGTCCGCGCGTCCCCTGCCGGCCGGGGCCCTCACGCTGACGGATGCGGAGACGGTGGACCTGACGGCTCTGGTGCGGGCCGAGGTCGCCGCCGTGCTCGGCTGCGCCGTGGACGAGGTGGAGCAGGGCACCGCGTTCCGTGACCTGGGGCTGGACTCGTTGACGTCGACGGTGCTGTGCAACCGTCTGTCGGCGGCGACCGGTCTCCCGCTGTCCGAGGCCGCACCCTTCGACTTCCCCACCACGACCGAGCTCGCCGCGCATCTTCGGGCGCGGCTCACCGGTGGGGCGGCGACTGCCGCGCCCAGCCGTCCGGAAGGGGCCGGTCCGGACGAGGACCCCGTGGTCGTCGTCGGCATGGCGTGCCGCTTCCCGGGCGGCGTGCAGACCCCGGAGGACCTGTGGCGGCTGGTCGAGGACGGGACGGACGCCATCACTCCCTTCCCCACCGACCGGGGGTGGGACGTGGACGGGCTGTACGACCCGGACCCCGGGCGGGCAGGCCGCACCTACGTACGCGAGGGAGGCTTCCTGTCCGGCGTCGACCGCTTCGACCCGGTCTTCTTCGGGATCTCGCCCCGCGAGGCCCTGGCCATGGATCCGCAGCACCGGTTGCTGCTCGAAGTCGCCTGGGAAGCCTTCGAACACGCGGGGATCGATCCCGGCACGGTGCGCTCCACGCCGACCGGTGTGTACGCCGGACTCATGTACAGCGACTACGCCGGCCGTCTCGCCCGCACACCGGAACGTGTGGAGGGCTACCTCGGCATCGGCAACGCGGGCAGTGTCGCCTCCGGCCGTATCGCCTACACCCTGGGCCTGGAGGGGCCGGCGGTCACTGTGGATACGGCGTGCTCGTCGTCCCTGGTGGCCCTGCACCTGGCTGCCCAGGCGCTGCGCCGGGGCGAGTGCTCGCTGGCGCTCGCCGGGGGTGCCACCGTGATGTCGGCGCCCCTCTCCTTCGTCGAGTTCAGCAGGCAGCGCGCGCTGGCCCCCGACGGCCGCTGCAAGGCGTTCGGGGCGGCGGCGGACGGCACCGGGTGGGCCGAGGGCGCGGGCATGCTGCTGTTGACCCGGCTTTCGGAGGCCCGGCGGGCCGGCCACCGGGTCCTGGCCGTGGTGCGCGGTTCCGCGGTGAACCAGGACGGCGCGAGCAACGGTCTGACGGCGCCGCACGGACCGGCGCAGCAACGGGTGATCCGCCAGGCTCTGGCCGATGCCCGGCTGGCACCCACGGAGATCGACGCCGTGGAGGCGCATGGCACGGGCACCCGGCTCGGCGACGTCATCGAGGCGGAGGCTTTTCTGGAGGCCTACGGGCAGGCCGGCACACGGGACCACCCGCTGTGGCTGGGCTCGGTCAAGTCGAACATCGGGCATACGCAGGCGGCGGCGGGTATGGCCGCTGTGATGAAGATGGTCCAGGCGATGGCGCACGGCGTACTGCCGCGCACGCTGCACGCCGAGGAGCCGAACCCCGGCGTGGACTGGTCGTCGGGTGCGGTGTCGCTGCTGACCCGTTCGGTGCCCTGGCCCCGGACCGGGCGGCCCCGGCGGGCGGGTGTGTCGTCCTTCGGCATCAGCGGGACCAACGCGCATGTGGTGATCGAGCAGGCGCCGGTGGAGGAGCCGGGCGCCCCGGGCCGCCCGGACAGCGGATCCGCGGCTGCCCGGGTGGCCGCGGCCCCGGTGGCAGCCGTGCCGTTCCCGGTGTCGGCGAGGAGCGCCCCGGCGCTGCGGGCGCAGGCTCGGCGACTGCGCGCCCACGTGGGCGGACGCCCCGGACCGGACCTGCTGGACCTCGGTTTCTCCCTGGCCACGACGCGCGCCCATTTCGAGCATCGCGCGGTGCTGGTGGCCGCTGACCGCGAAGAACTGCTCGCCTCGCTCGACGCGGTGGCGGAAGGCCACGACCGGCCGGGCCTGAGCACGAGCGGCCCCCGCCCGGCGGGCACGGTCGTCTTCATGTTCACCGGGCAGGGCAGCCAGCGGGCCGGCATGGGCCGGGAACTCTACGAGACCCATCCCGTTTACGCCCGTTCCTTCGACGAGATCTGCGCACTGCTGGACCCACTTCTACCGAAGCCACTACGGGACGTGGTGTTCGCCGCCGAGAACGCCGAGGGTGCCGAGAGTGCCGAAGGACGCACGGGGAGCGCCGAAGGTGCTGAGGGTGCGGGGGATTCTGATGGTGCCGGGGATTCTGAGGGTGCCGGGGGTTCCGGGGGCTCGCGAGCGGGCGGGCTCCTGCACACGACGCGCTTCGCACAGCCCGCGCTCTTCGCTCTGGAGGTCGCCCTGTTCCGGCTGCTGGAGTCCTGGGGCGTACGCCCCGACATGGTGGCAGGGCACTCGGTCGGCGAACTGGCGGCGGCGCACGTCGCCGGGGTGCTGTCTCTTGCGGATGCCTGCACCTTGGTCGCGGCACGGGGCCGTCTGATGGACGCGCTGCCCACCGGTGGGGCGATGGCCTCGGTACAGGCCGACGAGAGCGAATTCATCGCGTACCTGGCGGGCGGACCGGACAGGGCGCGGGGGGTGGACATCGCGGCCGTGAACGGTCGCTCCGTGGTTGTCTCCGGGGACGAATCCGCAGTGCTGGGGGCCATCGCCCACTGGCGCGAACAGGGACGCGGGACCACCCGTCTGAGGGTGAGCCACGCCTTCCACTCGGCGCACATGGAACCCATCCTCGACGCCTTCGGCCGGGTCGCGCAGGGGGTCGCCTACTCCCGGCCGGAACTTCCCCTCGTCACCGCGGTGGCGGACCGGCCCGCCACCACCGAGGAGATCTGCTCGCCCCGGTACTGGACGGACCATGTACGCCGACCGGTCCGTTTCGCCGACACGGTGCGGTACCTGCGGGAGCGGGGCGCCACGCACTTCGTGGAGCTCGGCCCGGACAGTGTGCTCGCGGGCCTGGCACGCGACTGCCTCTCCGACCGCCACCCGACGGCCACGGCGAACACGGCGGCGACCACGCCCGGTGGCGGTGCGGACGGCCCCGCGCCTCTGGTCGTCCCGACGCTACGCGGCCCACGGCCGGAGGCCGGCGCGCTGCTCACCACGGTGGCCGCACTCCACGCCCACGGTGTGGACGTGGACTGGCACGCGGTCTTCGCCGGGCGCGGCGCACGGCGTACGGCGCTGCCCACCTACGCGTTCCAGCGCGAGCGGTACTGGCTGGAGGCGGACCTGCCGGGGTCTGCGGCGGAGCCCGCGGCCTCGTCCCACCCGTTCCTGCGAGCGGCGACGCCGACGGCGGACGACGACGGCCTGCTGCTGAGCGGCCGGCTGTCCCTGCGTGAGCAGCCCTGGCTCGCCGACCACGCGGTGCTGGACACGGTGCTCCTGCCGGCGACGGCCTTCGTCGACATGGCGATCCACGCCGGGGACCGGGCGGGAGCCTCCGTACTGGAGGAACTGACGTTGACGGCACCGCTTGTGCTGTCCCTCGACGAGACGGTCGAGCTTCAGGTGAAGGTGGCGCGAGCGGACACGGACGGGCGCCGGGCCGTGGTGTTCCACGCACGGACGCACGCTCCCGGATTCGACGACGGCCCGTGGACCTGCCACGCCTCCGGAGTCCTGACCTCTGCGGACTTCGGCGCTCCGGAACTGCGGCCTTCCTCGGACGCGCCGTCTCCATGGCCTCCGGCGAGCGCCGTTCCGCTGCCGCTGGGCGCCGAGGCGGGTATCGGCCTCTACGAGGGACTTGCGCACGGCGGCCTCCGCTACGGTCCGGCCTTCCAGGGCCTGCGGGCGGCCTGGCGCCTGGGCGACGACCTCCTCGCCGAGGTCGGACTCCCGGAGGAAGAGCACGCAAACGCCCGCCTGTTCACCCTGCATCCGGCCCTGCTGGACTCGGCGCTGCACACGCTGACGCTCGATCAGGCCGTCCCGGACGGCGACGACGGCAGCGGAGGCGGGGCGGCATTGTCGCTCCCGTTCGCCTGGAGCGGTGTGCGGTTGTACGCGTCCGGCGCCCGCACCCTGCGCGTGCGGGTGTCCCGGGCAGAGGGGAACAGAGCCCGGCTGGAGCTGACCGACGGGACCGGGGCCCTCGTGGCCACGGTGCGCTCGCTCGCCCTGCGGCCTCTCTCCCGCGAGCAGTTGAGCGGTGCACGTGCCCACCGTGGCTGTCTGTTCCGACTGGACTGGACACGTCTGCCGGATTCCCCCGCCGCGATGTCGGCGCAGCCGCCTCGGTGCGGACTCCTGGGCGAGCCCGCACAGGCGCTGAGCAACACACTCCGGAGGTCGGGCGTCCTGCCGACGGTCTACGCGGATCCGGCCTCGGCGGCAGCCGACGCACCGGCCGTCGTGGTCGCCTGCCCTCCGCTCACCGGAGTGGACGGACCGGACCGCGCATCGGCCGCACACCGTACGGCCGGCTGGGCGCTGCGGCTCGTACAGGACTGGCTCGCCGAGGATCGGCTCGCCAACTCACGTCTTGTCGTCCTTACTTCGGGCGTCGTCGCCTTCGGAGCGGAGCCGGACGGAAGCATGCGCAACGACGATGCCGCTCTCGTCCTCGCACCTGTCTGGGGGCTGCTCCGCTCGGCGCAGACCGAGAACCCGGGCCGCTTCTCACTGATCGATGTCGACGACCATCCCGCGTCCGCAGGGGCCCTGGCCCGAGCCTTGACGAGCCCCGAGCCGCAGACGGCCGTACGTCACGGTGTCGCGTACGTACCGAGACTGGTCCGCGCATCCCACGCGACAACGGCAAAGACAACGGCAACGGCCACGGCCACGGCCACGGCCAATGGTGCGCCACGTCGGCTGCACCCGGACGGCACCGTCCTGGTCACCGGGGGGTCCGGTTCCTTGGGCATGGCGTTCGCCCGTCACCTCGTGGTCGCGCACGGAGTGCGTCACCTGTTGCTCGTGGGACGGCGCGGAGCCGATGCGCCCGGCGCCGCCGAACTGTGCGCGGAACTCACCGAACGAGGCGCGGAGGTGACGGTGGCGGCCTGCGACGTCGCCGACCGTACGGCACTCGCCGCTCTGCTCGCGAGCGTGCCGGAGGCACACCCGCTGACCGGCGTGGTGCACACCGCGGGGGTCCTGGACGACGGCGTGGTCCCGGCACTCACCCAGGAGCGGCTGGACCGCGTGCTGCGGCCGAAGGTGGACGCGAGCCTCGCCCTGCACGAGTTGACCCGGGGCAACGACCTGGCGGTGTTCGCCCTGTTCTCGTCGGTGGCCGGGGTGTTCGGCTCCGGTGGCCAGGGCAACTACGCGGCGGCGAACTCGTTCCTGGACGCGCTGGCACAGCACCGCAGGGCACTCGGACTGCCCGGCACCTCTCTCGCCTGGGGGCCGTGGCAGCAGAGCGGTGGGATGACGGCCGGGCTCCGGGACACGGACCTGCGCCGGATGGCCCGTTCCGGATTCGTCCCGCTGCGGACCGAGGAGGGCCTTTCGCTCTTCGACACCGCCGTCGAAGGACAGGACCCCGTCCTGGTGGCAGCTCGTCTCGACCCGGCGGCAACCGGGGCACCTGAGGCGCCGCTGTCCCGTGTACCGGGCCGTGGGCCCGTACGGAGGGCCTCCGCATCGCTCACGGGGCCGGGCACCGAGGGCGAGGACTCTCTGCGCCGACGGCTGGCCGCCGTGCCCGCGGGTGAACGCGGTGTTCTGCTCCTCTCGCAGGTCCGAGCGGAAGCCGCCCTCGCACTCGGCCACGGCTCGGGGGATTCCGCAGTCGACGCGGACCGCGCGCTGGCGGAGCTGGGCCTCGACTCACTGGCCGCGGTCGAGCTGCGCAACCGGCTCGCAGCGCTGACAGGACTCGCCCTGCCGGCCACGCTCCTGTTCGACTATCCGACGCCGCGCGGGGTCGCCGCCCACCTGGAGGAACGCTGGTCCCACGGCGCCCCTGAAGCGCCCGGCCCCTTGGCCGCACCCGGCACAACCGGCACAACCGGCACAACCGGCACCGCAGCAGCCGGTACCGCCCCGGGCGGGGCCTCCCCCCGGTGGCAGGACGGTGCGACGGGAGGGACGTCGGCTCCGAAGGGCACAGGGTCCGACTCCTTGTCCGCGCTCTTCCGTACGGCGTGCGCCCGTGGCAAGGCATGGGACGGGATGGCCCTCCTGACGATCGCAGCACGCTTCCGTGAGGTGTTCGAGGACGCCGAGGACCTCGGCTCACCACCTTCGGCCGTCACCCTCGCGACAGGGGGCTCCGCCACCCGCCTGATCTGCTTCCCCGCCCTCAGCGCACTGTCAGGGCCGCACGAGTACGCCCGTTTCGGGCCGTCCCTCCAGGACCTGCGTCCGGTTTCGGTACTGCCGAACCCCGGCTTCCTGCCGCAGGAGCTGCTGCCCGCCACCCTGGACGCCTTCGTGGCGGCGCAGGCCGCCGCCGTGCGCGCGTGTGCGGGCGACGAGCCGTTCGTCCTGCTGGGGCGCTCGGCCGGCGGATGGGCGGCACACGCGGTCGCCGAAAAGCTGGAGAGCACGGGCCTGGTTCCGTCCGCCGTCGTCCTGATCGACACCTACCCCGGCGAGGACAGCGGCCTCGGCGGCAGGAGTGGCGACGGACCCGCGCTCTCGGCGATGACCGTCGGCATGCTGGACAACTCCGCACAGTTCGCCTCAGCCGAGACCGACCGGCTCACTGCGATGGCCGGCTACCTGGAGCTCTACGCCGGCTGGAAGCCGACGGCCCTGACGGCCCCCACCCTCTTCGTCCGGGCCGGGGACCGCTTGCCCGGCATCGAGGCGGCCGAGCCATGGAGCCTGCCGCACTCCGAGATCACCGTGCCCGGTGACCACTTCACCGTTCTGGAGGACCATTCCCGCACGACCGCCCTCGCCCTCCACACCTGGCTCTCCGAGCACCTCCGGGTGGACGCGGCAAGGAGCGCGTCCGAGGGCCAGGACGGGGAAGCCGGGCGGTAGTCGCGGAAGGAGGGCGGCCGGCAGCCGGTTCCGCCGGGGTCAGCCCGACGTCGGCGGCTTCTGCGCGTCGAAGGCGAAGAGAGTGTTCTTGGCCGCGGCCACGATCACCGCACCCCCCACGACGGTCACGCGCGGGCTTGCGCCCTGCTCGCCCGTCAAACCGTCGGCCTGCGGATCCGTTGTCCACAGGGATGTGCCATCGTCCGGCGACAGCGCGACCACCCGGCCGGTGGCCGAGCTGAAATACAGCGCGTCGGCCCCCGCCACAGGACCCGACGCGCCCTCCACGCTCGTCTGCCGGGACCACCGCTCCCGTCCGGTCGCGGGGTCGAGCGCCGTGACGAGACCGGTCTGCCCGCTCACGTAGACGGTGCCGCCCACCATGCCGGGCGTCCCCGCGTACGTCATGGCCAGTCGGGAGTACGTGACCTTCCGCGAGGCCGGATCGACCCGCGCCACCCCGTCGTACCCGGCCAGCGCCGTTCCCTCCATGCGCCCCTGAACGAGTACGAGCATGCCGTCGGCGACGCCCATCGGCACGACGGGGCCGTCAACCGCGATGGGCCTGCCCAGTGTTCCCGAGGCGCGGTCGAGCGTGTACAGGGTGGGGTGGCGCACCTCCAAGGCATCCACCTCCGCGTCCGTCGCGCACATCGCGAGGAGCTGCGGGCCCTCCGGGACGGGAGCGCACTGCGTACCCGCGGGGAACGACGTCGTCCAGGTGACCTCACCACTGTGCGCGTCCCGGGCCTCGAAGCGGGAGTTGGAGGCGTCGACCGTCACGACGGCGGAGCCGACCACGACGGCGTCCTGACTCCGACCCGTGACGGCCTGCGACTGGGCGCCGGACGGCACGGACCACAGCTCCCGGCCGTTGTTCGCGTCGACGGCCACCACCTCGCTGGGAGGGTCCTGCGGGGCGTCCTGGGCGGCGAAGCGGTAGCCGAGGACCGTGTCGTCGGTGGCGCCCACCATGTGCATGCCCTGGACGGGAACCCCCGGACTCTTCACCGTCCACACCCGCGAGCCGTCCTGGGCCCTGATACGGGTCGCGACCACACTGCCGCCCCCGCAGAACAGCGCGTCGCCGCGCGCGACGCAACGCAGTTCGTCGGGGATGTCCTCGCGACCGCCCTGCACAGTCTCGTGCCACGGCCCGAAGCCGTCCGGAAGTGCGGCACCCGGGGCCGCAACGCTGTTGCCCTTGTCGCCGCCGCTGACCTTGTCGCCGCCGCTGTTCCCCCCGAAGCCGCCGGCCTTCAGCGCGGCGGCTCCCCCGCCGATCGCTGCCACCGCGACCGCGGCCGCGAGCACCGGACGCCAACGGCGACGCAGACGGCGGCCGATGAGGGTGCCCGTGCTCCCTGTATCGGGACCGGCCGGGGCAGTCGGCGCCGGGGTGGCCCGCGTCGCGAAGTGATGCTGGGTGATCACGTCGCGGGTGCGGCCCACGCCGACCCCGTTCGCGTCGGTCCCACCGAGGTCGGCCGGCAGGTCCCGCAGCAGCACGAGGAGTTCGTCCGCCGAGGGGCGCCCCTCGGGCTCCTTGTCCAGGCACGACTCGACGACCGCGCGCAAACCCACCGGCACGGCATCCAGCGACGGCTCCTCGTGCACCACCTGATACGCCGTCATGTACGGGCTGTCCGCGTCGAAGGGCCCGCGGCCCGTCGCTGAGTACACCAGCAGCGTCCCCAGCGAGAAGACATCGGACCGCGGTCCCACACCACGCGGCGCCTGCAGTTGCTCCGGCGACATGAAGGGCGGCGTACCGATGACCCGCCCTGTCATCGTCAGCGTCTGCTGGTCCGCGGCGCGCGAAATGCCGAAGTCGATGACGCGCGGGCCCTCGGGCGAGAGCACGACGTTCGAGGGCTTCAGGTCACGGTGGACGACCCCCACCCGGTGGATGTCGCGCAGCGCCTCCGCCAGCCCGATGGCGAGCCTCCTCAGCTCCGCTCCGTTCAGCGGGCCTTCGGCCGCGATGCGCTGGGCGAGCGTGTGCCCCTCGATATAGGTCGTCGCCATCCACGGCTGCTCGGCCTCAGGGGCAGCATCGACCACGGCGGCGGTGAACGCGCCGCTCACCCGCCTGGCCGCCGCCACCTCCTGCCGGAAACGGATACGGAACTCGTCGTCCCCCGCGAACTGCTGGTGGATCAGTTTGATCGCGACAGGACGCCCCGAGCTCGTACGGGCCAGAAAGACCGTGCCCATGCCACCCGAGCCGAGACGCGCCTCAAGCGGATAACCGCCGATCTCGGCAGGATCACCTCCGCGCAGCGACACTCTTCCCGACCTCCCGTCCCCCGTGCACCTCTGCCGCACGGGCCTGCGTACCTGTCCTGCACACAAACTAGCCGCTGGGCAGTACGGCAGTGCAAAGCGGGTGACGAACAGGGAGCCCAAGGCTGCTCCCGTGCGCACATGACGAAGCGTCGACCACGGCGGCGGCCCGTCGACGGTTCGCCGCCGCGTAGTTCGCGGCCCGCGGCACGTTCCTCGCCGAGGAGCGGTACACGGCAGCACGTGAATGCGCCGACAGCGCCCCGCCGTGCCCGGCGAAGTGGCCGCCCGTCACGAGCAGTGAGCTGTGGAGCCGTGCGACCGCCGACCGCCGACCGCTACGACTCCGAGAAGCACATCTCCCTGTGGCGCAAGCCGGCTTGAGTCACGCACACAGCGTACGAGAGCACCGTTGCCGAGCTATGCGCCACGACGGACCCGGGCGGCCATCCGGGCCTCGGCGATCTGGCGGGCCTCAGCAGACCGGCGAGACTCGCCACCGCCGGCCCGCCCCGGGCGGGTGCCCAGACCGCGGAAGGGGGCGCCGCCGCGCTTCGGGCTCTCCGCGACCGGCCCGCTGCCGCCGACGGGGACACCGGAGGGAGCCTGGGCACCAGTGATGCGGCTCAGCTCGGCCTCGCCGGAGCGGACCTGTGTGATCTGCGGCCTGATGCCCGCTTCGGACATGAGACGGGCCATGTCCCGGCGCTGGCCGGGAAGGACGAGCGTGACGACGCGGCCGGACGCGCCGGCGCGGGCTGTACGGCCGCCGCGGTGCAGGTAGTCCTTGTGGTCGCCGGGCGGGTCGACGTTGACGACGAGATCGAGGTCGTCGATGTGGAGGCCCCGGGCCGCGACGTTGGTGGCCACGAGCGCCGTGACGTCGCCGGCCTTGAACCGTGCCAGGGTGCGGGTGCGCTGGGGCTGCGACTTGCCGCCGTGCAGCGCCGCGGCCTTCACGCCGCTGCTCAGCAGGTGCTTGGTGAACTGGTCGACAGCGTGCTTGGTGTCCAGGAACATGAGCACGCCTCCGTCGCGGGCAGCGATCTCGGTGGCGGTGGTGTACTTGTCGGCGCCGTGCACCTGCAGCACGTGATGCTCCATCGTGGTGACCGCTCCCGCCGACGGGTCGACCGAATGGACCACCGGGTCATGGAGGTAACGACGGACCAGAAGGTCGATGTTGCCGTCCAGCGTGGCCGAGAACAGCATGCGCTGGCCGCCGGGACGCACCTGGTCCAGCAATTCGGTGACCTGCGGCATGAAGCCCATGTCCGCCATCTGGTCGGCCTCGTCCAGGACGGTGATGTTCACCTGGTCCAGGCGGCAGCCCTTGCGTTCGATGAGATCCGCGAGGCGGCCAGGAGTCGCAACGACCACCTCGGCCCCGGCACGCAGTGCGCCGGCCTGCCTGCCGATCGACATGCCGCCGACCACAGTGGCCAGCCGCAGCTTCAGCAACTGGGCGTACGGGGCGAGGGCGTCGGTGACCTGCTGGGCCAGCTCGCGCGTGGGGACGAGGACCAGGGCCAGTGGCTTCCGCGACTCGGCACGCTGCCCGGCCGTGCGTACGAGGAGCGCCAGGCCGAAGGCGAGCGTCTTGCCCGATCCGGTGCGCCCGCGGCCCAGGACGTCACGCCCTGCGAGGGAGTTCGGCAACGTGGCGGCCTGGATCGGGAACGGCTCGTTCAGGCCGAGGTCGGTGAGCATCTTCAGCAACTCGACTGGCATGTCCAGCTCACCGAAGGTCGCGGCCGCGGGGAGGGCCGGGGTGACGGTGACCGGCAGCGCGAACTCTCCCTGTGGCGCGGAGGAGCGGCGCCCGGTATCGCCCGGGCCGGCGCCGGAGCGCCTCTGGTCCTGTGAGCGGAAACGGTCGTTCGTGCGAGCTGAACGGCTCATGGAGAACCTTCCTCAACGGGGCACGCATCGAGGAATTCCCGACAGGATGAGCCGGATGAATTGCAAGAACGAGCCGAATGCGACACCAAAAGAATTCCACCGGAATTCAGAAAGAAGAAATCCGGGGCCCCGCCGAAAGGCGGAACCCCGGCTGTCTCATACGCTCGACGTCAGGCGGGAGTGATGTTCTCCGCCTGCGGACCCTTCTGGCCCTGCACGACGTCGAAATTCACCTTCTGGCCTTCCTGAAGCTCACGGAAGCCCTGCGCGGCGATGTTCGAGTAGTGGGCGAAGACATCCGGGCCGCCGCCGTCCTGCTCGATGAAGCCGAAGCCCTTTTCCGAGTTGAACCACTT
The DNA here is from genome assembly GCF_042885475.1 of Streptomyces sp. NPDC058051. Taxonomy (NCBI): domain Bacteria; kingdom Bacillati; phylum Actinomycetota; class Actinomycetes; order Kitasatosporales; family Streptomycetaceae; genus Streptomyces; species Streptomyces sp. NPDC058051. The sequence continues at coordinate 27,210 of NZ_JBHVRW010000025.1, read as the reverse complement.
GACGGTGCCAGTAGCCATGTCACATCTCCTTGGGGGCAGTGCCCGCGGGCCCACACCGTGTGAACCCCTGCGTTGCCACAATGAACCCCGTCCGGATAAGCACCGGAGATACAAAAATGCCCAACGACATACAACCGCCAAGGCATTTGAAGTTTCGGGAACCACAACTGCAACTACAACACGAGTCTAGCACGGCAGAGACATCCGAACTATTTTCACCCGCGCCGTAAAGCATCAGCCTCGCGGCAGCACCGGATCAATATGTCGGCCGGCGCCAACTCACGTGCATATGGAACGTGAATTTTCGGATGAGCGGCGCGCCGGGCGGGTCGGCCGCCCGTGCCCCGCCGAGCCGACTCGCGTCACCGCCGCCGCTGCTCGGCGCGCAGCTCGAAGTCGCCGTAGCTGTTGTCGACCGGGTTGACCGTGACCCCGGGGGCGACGATCTCGTCGATGGCGTCGAGCACGTCGGCCGACAGCGTGACATCGGCGGCGGGCAGGAACGCCTCCAGCTGTTCCATGGTGCGGGGCCCGATGATCGCCGAGGTGACACCGGGGTGGTTGATCACGAAGGCGACGGCGAGCTCGATGAGCGTGAGGCCTGCCTTCTCCGCCAGGACAGCGAGTTGTTCGACGGCGTCGAGCTTGCGCTGGTTGGCAGGGGTGCTCATGTCGAAGCGGGCCTGGGGGCGGGCCGCAGAGGCGGGCCCCTCGGTGGCGTGCTTGCGGTAGCGGCCGGAGAGCCAGCCGCCGGAGAGCGGGCTGTAGGTGAGGGTGCCCATGCCATGGCGGCGCACGGTGGGCAGCACGTCCTCCTCGATGCCGCGGACCAGGATCGAGTACGGCGGCTGCTCGGTCACGAACCGCTCCAGGTTCCGTTCGCGCGAGACCCACTGGGCCTCGACGATCTCGGAGCCGGAGTAGGACGAGGATCCGATGTAGCGGATCTTGCCCTGGTGGACGAGGTCGGAGAGGGCACCGAGGGTTTCGGAGACGTCGGTGTCGGGGCTGGGGCGGTGGACCTGGTAGAGGTCGATGTGGTCGGTGCCGAGGCGCCGCAGGGAGTTCTCGACCTCGCGGATGATCCAGCGCCGCGAGCCACCTCGCTGGTTGGGGTCGTCCCCGTCCATCGGCATGAAGAACTTCGTCGCCAGGAACACGTCCTCGCGGCGGTCTTTCAGGGCCTTGCCGACGATCTCCTCCGAGACGCCGGCGGAGTACACGTCCGCGGTGTCGACGAAGTTGAGCCCTGCGTCGAGTGCGCGGTGGATGATCCGGATGGAGTCGGCCTCGTCCTCGTTGCCCCAGGGGCCGAACATCATCGCGCCCAGGCAGAGCGGGCTGACCTGGACGCCGGTGCGGCCGAGCGGTCGATAGTGCATGAAACGGTTCTCCTCGATCGTGTGGTGGTCAGTCGCTCGCGGTGGGGACGACGGTGCCGGTGCTCGCCCAGCTGGCGAGGAGGCCGAGGGCCTCTCGTTCCCGGGAGTCCGGTTCCGGGGTGTAGAAGTTGAGGCGCAGGCCGGGATCGGCCGGCAGGTCCATCGCCTCGTAGGGCAGCGCGAGATCGCCGACCAACGGGTGGTGAAGGTTCTTCACGCCGGAGCGGTGGAACTTCACGTCATGGCGGGCCCACCGGCGGGCGAAGTCGTCACTCTTGGTCGTCAGCTCTCCGATCAGATCGGTGAGCGCCTTGTCGTGGGGTGCCCGGCCCGTCTCTGTGCGCAGGAAGGCGACCGCGTCGCTCGCGCCCTTGTCCCAGTCGATCCAGAATTCCTGGCTGGCCGGGTCGAGGAACATGAAGCGGGCGCTGTTGACCGGGCCGCTCCGGGTGAACAGCGGCGAGTCGAAGACGGGTGCGTACAGCGCCCGTCCCAGCGTGTTGGCGGCCAGGATGTCGAAGCGCGCGTTGCGCACGTACGCCGGCACGTCGGTCATCGAGTCGAGCAGGCGCAGGATCGTGGGCCGCACGCGGGACGCGGTCACCGTGGGCCGTCGGCCCGACGGCGTGGCAGCGCGGGCGAGGTCGTAGAGGTGGGTGCGTTCGGCCTCGTCCAGCTGGAGTGCGTGTGCGAGTGCGTCGAGCACCGAGTCCGAAGCGCCGGTGAGATTCCCACGCTCCAGCCGGATGTAGTAGTCCACACTCATGCCCGCGAGCAGGGCGACCTCCTCGCGGCGAAGGCCGGCGACACGACGGTTCCCGCCGTAGACCGGCAGACCGGCCTGCTCCGGGGTGATCCGAGCCCGCCGGGTGCTCAGGAACTCGCGGACCTCGGCGGCCAGAGCCTTCCTGTCGGTGTCAGCCATGCTCAAGCCCTGCAGCTTCTTCCGTGGCGGTGAGGGCGGACATGCTGTGGCTCCTTCTGATCGTCGTGAATCCTGTGCCGGTCTCCTCACGGTAGATCCGACGACGCATGCCTGCGAGGTACTGCCATTACCCGGAAGAGCAGTGACTCCCCCTGCGTGCTCGGGCGCGGTTCTCTGGAAACGGCCGAAGTCCCGGCCGACCACGACCGGGGCCGAACCAGAGACCGATCTGAAGGAGCACCGTGCGCTCAGCACCCTTGTCCGGAACCGGCGACGTCCACGCCGGGCGTACCGCCGGCCCGAGCCCTCGGGCAGCCGCCGGGGCGCCAGGTGACCTGACGGCCACCGCACCGCGCCCGGCGGCGCAGCCGCACAGGGCCCCGGTCCACGCGAGGCTGATCCTTGCGGTCATCTGCGTCAGCTATTTCATGGTCATCCTGGACAACTCGATCGTGTTCACCGGGCTGCCGCAGATCCGGTCCGCCATGGGGTTCTCCGAGACAGGTCTGTCCTGGATCACCAACGCCTACGTCCTGGTCTTCGGCGGTCTGCTGCTCCTGGGTGCCCGGGCCGGTGACCTGTTCGGACACCGCAGGGTGTTCCTCTTTTCCTTGATCGTCTTCTCGCTGACCTCGCTCCTGGTCGGAGCCGCGCAGAGTCAGTGGTGGCTGATCGGGGCCCGGGCGTTGCAAGGCGTCGGGGCCGCAGTTCTGGCTCCTTCCGCCCTGTCGCTGCTCACGCGCAGCTTCCCCGAGGGCCGGGCCCGGAACCGGGCGATGGCCGCCTACAGCGCTGTCGCAGGTCTCGGTGCCGCTTTCGGCCTGGTCGTCGGGGGTCTGGTCGCGGATCTGATCTCGTGGCGGGCCGGGTTCTTCCTGAACGTGCCGGTCGGCGTCGTGATGATGGTGGCGGCGTTGCGGTTCCTGCCCGAGACCGACCGTCGGCGGGGCCGCTTCGACGTTCCCGGCGCGCTGCTGGCGACGCTGGGCTCGACCGCTCTGGTCCTCGGCATCGTCGACGCGGCCGACCTCGGCTGGACCGCCCCGGCCACCCTGATTCCGCTGGTGGCGGGGGCCGTGATGCTGGGCCTGTTCGTCCGGGTGGAGCGGTGGGCCGCACAGCCGATCGTGCCGCTGCGGCTGTTCGCGAGCAGGGAGCGCAGCGGCGCCTACATCACCCGGATGCTCTACATGGGCGCGATGATGGGTTTCTTCTTCTTCACCGCGCAGTTCGTGCAGAGCGTCTACCACTGGACGCCCTTGCAGGCCGGGCTCTCCTTCCTGCCGATGACGCTGGTCAACTTCGTCCTCGCGGTCCAGGTCCCGCGGTTGCTGGAGCGGGTGAGCAGGCCGAAAGTGCTGCTTACCGGGGTCGCCCTGACCATGGCCGGCATGGCCTGGCTCAGCCGCCTCGACCTGCACACCCCCTACGTGACGGGAGTAGCACTGCCCATGGTGCTCATCGGCGCCGGACAGGGGCTGGCCCTGGCCCCGATGACCTCCAGCGGTGTCGACGGCGTCGCGCCGGCGGACGCGGGCGCCGGCGCGGGCCTGGTCAACACCGTGCACCAGATCGGCAGCGCGCTGAGCCTGAGCATCCTGACCGCCGTGGCCGCCACCGTCTCCACCGGCCACGAGGCCGCCGACATCGCAGCCCGCTCGGGGGCCGCCCTGACCGGCTCCGCCGTTCTGCTCGCGCTGGCGGTCCTGGCCGTCCTGATCCTCATCGTGCCCTCGCGGGCCACCCGTACCGAAAGGTTCCTGTAATGCAGACCCTGACCCTCAACAACGGCGTCCGGATGCCCGCCCTCGGACTCGGCGTCTTCCAGACCCCACCCGACGAGACCCGGGCCGCCGTCACGGCCGCGCTCGACCTCGGCTACCGGCACATCGACACCGCCGCCGCGTACGGCAACGAACGCGAGGTCGGCCGAGCCATCCGCGAATCCGCCGTACCCCGCGAGGAGATCTTCGTCGAGACGAAGATCTGGATCAGCGACTACGGGTACGACGAGACCCTGCACGGCTTCGACAAGAGCGCCGCCAAGCTGGGCGTCGACCGCATCGACCTGCTCATCCTGCACCAGGCCCTCCCGTCGGACTTCGACAAGACCCTCGCCGCCTACCGCGCCCTGGAGAAGCTCCTGGCCGACGGCAAGGTCCGGGCCATCGGCGTCAGCAACTTCATGGTCGACCACCTGACCGCGCTGCTCGACGCCACCGGCGTCGTCCCCGCGGTCAATCAGCTGGAGATCCACCCCTACTTCCAGCAGCGCGCCGTCCTCGGCTTCGATGACGAGCACGGCATCGTCAACCAGGCGTGGTCCCCCATCGGCGGCATCACCTTCTACCCGGGGTACGGCGAGAACCGCAGGAGCGTCCTGGAGGACTCCGTCGTCACCGGCATCGCCGAGGCGCACGGCAAGAGTCCCGCCCAGGTGCTGCTCCGCTGGGGCCTGCAGCACGGCCGCTCCGTGATCCCCAAGTCGACCAAGCGCCACCGCATCGCCGAGAACATCGACGTCTTCGACTTCGAGCTGACCACGGACGAGATGAAGGCCCTCGACGCCCTGGAGACCGGCCGCCGCGGCGGCCCCGAGCCTTCGAGCATCACCCTCGCGGACTACGGCCGTGCCATCCCCGAAGCCTGACATCACCTCTTGCCCCCGCACGGGAATCACCGTGTCCACCACAGTCGACGCGGCTCAGCGGCACGGTACGTGCGGCCCGGAAGCCTCCGGATCTCGTTGTCCGGGTGTCAGGGGAAGGAACGGCGGCCCTCCGCCGCCTTTACCGCTGCCCGTTTGTCTCTACGGCCGGCCGCCGACGACGGGCACGCTCGGGCTGGCGCCGGTACCGACTGCGGCGCCCCCACCGACCGAGGAGAGACGGCGATGTCCGACCACACCGAGAGCGTCTTCCACGTCGTGCTCAACGACGAGGAGCAGTACTCGATCTGGCAGGCCGAACGGGAGCTGCCCGCCGGCTGGCGGGCCGAAGGCACCAAGGGCACCAAGCAGGAGTGCCTGGACCACATCGGCCGGGTGTGGACGGACATGCGTCCGGCCGGCCTGCGCCGCCGGATGGAGAGCGAGGCCGCCGGGGCGGCGGCCGGTCAGAGCGGACGACAGAGCACCTCGGTCTGATCCGCCTACCGACACTGAGGGGAAGCCCGGCGATGAACTCCGTCTCCCAGCCGAGATTCCGGCCGGCCCTCGTGACGAGGGCGGACCAGCCCGAGGACGAGGAAGCCGTACCGCCCGACGCCACCGACCTGTCCGGTCCCGCACCCAGCGAGTACGGCGCGGACCGTACCGGGGCGCTGTCCGCCGTCGGCGGGACGCCGCTGGTGGAACTGACCCGGCTGCTGCCCGGCGCCCGCTTCCGGGTGTGGGCCAAGCTGGAGTCGGCCAATCCCGGCGGCAGCATCAAGGACCGGTCCGCGTACACCATGCTGAGCCACGCCGTCGCCACCGGCGCGGTGGTGCCCGGCCACGGCACCGTGGTCGAGTCCAGCTCCGGAAACCTCGGCGTCGGCATGGCACAGGCGTGCCGCGCCCTGGAGCTGCGGTTCATCTGCGTGGTGGACCCGCGTACCAATCCGCAGAACATCGCGATCATGCGGGCGCTCGGCGCGGAAGTGCACACGGTTACCGAAGGCGACCCGGTCACGGGCGAGTTCCAGCCGGTGCGGATCGCCCGGGTGCAGGAGCTGGTGGCCGCGCTGCCCGGGGCGTACTGGCCCAACCAGTACGCCAACCCCCGCAACGCCTGGGCGCACCGGATCACCATGAAGGAGATCGCGGAGGATCTGGGCCGGGCGCCCGACTACCTGTTCTGCACCATCAGCTCCTCCGGCACCCTGCGCGGCTGCGGCGACTGGATTCGCGCACACGGGCTGCCGACCCGGGTGGTCACCGTCGACGCCGAGGGCAGCGCCATCTTCCGACCGCCGACAGGGCGCCGGCTGATTCCGGGCCATGGCGCGGCGGTCCGCCCGCAGCTCTACCGGAGCGGGCTCGCCGACGACGTACTGCATGTCAGCGATCTGGACAGTCTGGTGGGATGCCGCCGTCTGGCGCTGCGCGAGGGGCTGCTCCTCGGCGGCTCCTCCGGCGCGGTGGCCACCGCTCTGGAACAGCTGAGCTGCCGTATCCCCGACGGCGCCTCGTGTGTGCTGATCATGCCGGACCGCGGCGAGCGCTATCTGAACACGATCTACAACGACGCATGGGTGAAGGCTCAGTTCGGCGAGGTCACCCATCTGTGGAAGGACGAGGTGGCCGAAGTGGCCGAGGCGACCGAGAACAGCGAGACGACCGGGGTGGCACCATGCTGACACTCGGCAACGCAGACGTCCGCAGGATTCTGGACGGCCGGGAGAAGGAGGTGCTGAACGTCGTGCGGGAGGCGTACCTGCGCCACGCCGACGAGCAGACCTCGCTGCCGCACTCGGTCTTCCTCCGATTCCCCGACGACACCCGCAACCGGATCATCGGGCTGCCCGCCTATCTGGGCGGACCGAGGCCGCTGGCCGGTATGAAGTGGATCGCCTCCTTCCCCGGCAATGTCGCGGACGGCCTGGAACGCGCGTCCGCCGCGATCATCCTCAACTCGATGCGGACCGGCCAGCCGGTGGCGCTGGTGGAGGGCTCCACCATCTCCGCCCGGCGTACCGCGGCCAGTGCCGCCCTCGCAGCCGCCGCGCTGCCGCCCAAGGACGGCCGGGAGACCGGCGTCGCGCTGATCGGCTGTGGTGTGATCAACTTCGAGGTGCTGCGCTTCCTGCTGGCGGTCCGGCCCGAACTCACCGACGTCACCGTCTTCGATCTGGACGCAGGCCGGGCGGAGGCCTTCCGCGACCGTTGCGCCGCGGAGTTCGGCGGGGACGGGCGGGTGGTGCGGGTCGCAGAGAGCGCCGGGGCGGCCCTGCGCGCGCATCGACTGGTGAGCCTGGCGACCACGGCGGGCGTGCCCCACCTGGACCTGAGCGACTGTCGGCCCGGCACGCTGGTGCTCCATGTCTCGCTGCGGGACGTCACGGTGGAGGGCGTACTCGGAGCCGTCAACGTGGTGGACGACCCCGACCACGTCTGCCGGGCCGCGACCTCGGTGCATCTGGCGGAGACCCATGTGGGCGACCGCTCCTTCATCCACGGCACCCTCGGGGAGCTGCTACGGGAGGAGTCGCCGGGCCATCGCGACGAGCGACGCCCCACGCTCTTCTCGCCCTTCGGGCTCGGGGTGCTGGATCTGGCGCTGGCCGGACTGGTGCTGAGCGAGGCCCGAGCGGCGGGCATCGGCACCGAGGTCACCGGCTTTCTCCCGGAGCCCCGGACCTCCGGGGCCGCCGCCGCGAGCTGACCGGGTGCGGCCCGCCGGTGGACCGCCCGCCGGACGGGCCGCACCGACGCCCCGGCGCGGGCGAGCGCCCACCGCGAGGCCGGCACGCGCAGACCGGGCTCTGCCCGTACGTACGGGCAGCAGCGACGCGCGCCGCATCGCGTACGCCGACCGGACTCCGGCGAGGGCCGTATGGGGGACGATCCCCCATACGGCTGCAGGTCCTACCCACCCCTCCCCTCAAGATCACTCCCGGGCAGGTCAGCGCGGAGGTCGAGGCGGTGGGCGACCTCGGTACCGGACGGTGCCGGGGCCGTACACCATCCACGGCTCGGACGTGCGGGGCGATGCGGGGGCAGTTCCGCCCCCGCATCGCCCCGTCCTTCGCCCGGCGGTGAGATGCCCGGCGGCGCCCGGACCGACGGGATGGCGCAAATCTGGGTGTGGCGCACCGATGCCGGGCGCAGCCACGGTTCCCATGATCGGTGTCACTGGCGAGGGCCAGCAGAACCGAGAGGGAGAACCTATGCAAGAGCCGGTGCGAGTAAGCGTCATTGCGCTGGATCCCGTGCTGGAGGCAGGCACGCGAAGCGCACTGGAGGACAGTCCGGAAGTGCGTCCGGTCACCGAGGGGCAGCGGCCGGACGTCACGGTGGTGGTGGTCGACCGGGTGGCCGACCCGGTTCTGGATCTGGTGCGCCGCACCCGGGCCGCCGAACACCGCCCGCAGGTCGTCCTGGTGGCCGCCGAACTGGCCCCGGCGGAAGCGCTGCACGCCATCGCCACGGGTGCCCGGGGCCTGCTGCGCCGCCGCGAGACCAGCGGCCCACGGCTGGCACACGCCGTACTGGCCGCGGCCGGTGGTGACTGCACCGTGCCGCCCGACCTGCTGGACGGACTGCTGGAGCACCGCGCGGAGGACTCCGCCGCGCAGGTCCCGGACGCCTGGGGCGCGGCCGGACTCAGCGACCGTGAACACGCGGTGCTGCGGCTGGTCGCCGACGGCCGTGAGACCAGCGAGATAGCGAACGAACTCTGCTATTCGGTGCGGACGGTGACCACGGTGCTGCACGACATCACGCAGCGGTTCCGGCTGAAGAACCGCGCCCACGCGGTCGCCTACGCACTGCGGGCGGGTCTGCTGTGAACGCCGCGACGCTGACCGGCCGCCCGGCCCAGGAGGTCCGCTCACCGGACCGTCCCGCCCCGGCCGGTACGCGGCTCCCCGGCAGACCTCCGACCGGCGCCCTTCCGGGCGGTCGCGTACCGCATCCGCACGCACCGGTGAGCGTCCATGTGCGGGCCGCGGACGACGGCCTGCGGCAGTCCTGGCACCAGCGGCTCGCCGGTGCCGGGATCCCGCTCGCCGACCGGGCCGAGCCGCGCCCCGGGCTGGTGCTGCTGGCCGCCGGCCGCACCGTCGACGAGGCGGTGGAGTCCTGCCCGGCTCCGGGATCCCGGGATCAGGACCGGCAGGGCGTTCTGGTGGCCGCCCATCTGGTGTCCCCGGACAGCGTGCTGCGGGCGGTACGGGCGGGCGCCCGGACGATCCTGCGGGCCGCCGACGCCAGCCCGGTGCAACTCATGGCTGCCGTGCACTCCGCCCACCACGGCGACGGGCGGGTGCCCTACGGCGTACTGGTCCGTCTGCTGGGCGGCGCCCAGCACGTCGGCGGGGGGCCCGTGGCACCGGCTCTCGACGCGGGCCGGGTGCCGAACGCGGCGGCCCCGCTCACCCCGCGCCAGGCGGTGGTGCTGACTCTGGTCGCCGAGGGTCACGGCAACGCGGTGATCGCCCGCTTGCTGTCCTGTTCGGAACACACCGTCAAGAACGTCATCTACGAGCTGATGGCCCGGCTCCAGGTGCGCAACCGCGCCCACGCGGTCGCACGCGCGGTGCGGACCGGTCTGATCTGACCGGTCCGCACCGCCCGCCTCCCGCCCGTTCCCGGACAGCGCCTTGCCGTTGTCCGGGGGAACCGGCACCGGTCACCGTCCGGTGCCTCCGGCCGGGTACCGGTCCCAGAGGCAACCACCCCCTGGGACCGGTGCCCGGCCTCAGTGCCGCGGCTGGACGAGATCGCCGCGGAGCGTGCCGCTGCCCGGGGCCGGCTCCGCCAGGTCCGAACCGGTCTCCTGGACCTGGCGGTTGTCCTGGTCCACATGGACGACGCGGGGCACCAGCGCCTTGGCCTCGGCGTCCGCCACGGAGGCGTAGGAGATGATGATGACGAGGTCGCCGGGCTGCACCAGCCGGGCCGCCGCGCCGTTGACTCCGATGATGCCGCTGCCGCGCTCCCCGGGGATCACATAGGTCTCCAGACGCGCGCCGTTGGTGATGTCGACGATCTGGATCTGCTCCCCGGGGAGCAGATCGGCGGCATCCATCAGGTCCTCGTCGATCGTCAGCGATCCGACGTAGTGGAGACACGCCTGAGTGACGGTCGCCCGGTGGATCTTGGACTTGAACATGGTGCGCAGCATGACTTTGTCTCCAGATGACTCTGATACGGAGGGGGATGTTCGGACGCACCGCCGTCAGGTCGGACACGGCCGCACCGCTGGGGCCGGGCAGGTGCCCGGCCGCTCAGCGCGAGTCCGCCGCCGCGACGGGCACGGACGGCTCGGACGGGGAGGACGGTCGGGACGGGACCGTGTCGGGTTCGGGGGGCGAAGGGGCCGTGGACGGAGCGGACGGGTCGGCGATCACGGTCATGGTGGCCCGGCGTACCGGCCCGGCGAGGGTGGCGGCCAGCGCCATCAGGACCATCCACCCGGCCAGCACCGTCGCCGCCGCTCGTACGCCCAGGCCGTCCAGCAGCAGGCCGCCGAGGAGCGCGCCCAGCGGCAGCGCTCCGTTGGCGAGCAGGCTGGAGGCGCTCAGCACCCGGCCGCGCAGCTCGTCGGGGGTGACGGCCAGCTGGTAACTGCCCACCGCCACGTTCCAGATGGGTCCGACGAACCACATCGCCGTGTAGGCGATCGCGGCCGGCCACAGCCCGCCGCCGAAGGCCAGCACGCACATCAGCAGCGCCCAGATCCAGTTGGCGCTGATCACCAGGGCGTTCATCCTCAGATGGCGCCCGCACCACCCGGCGACCAGCGAGCCGAGCATTCCGCAGGCTCCGGCGACGCCGATCAGGAGACCGACCGCGGCGGGACCGGCGCCCTCCTCGGCGAGCAGCACGATCATCACCAGGAAGAGCGCGCGGAAGACCAGATTGCTCCCGGCCACCAGCAGAGCCGTGGTGCGCAGCAACGGCCGCTTCCAGAGCCAGACCAGCCCCTCCACCATCCGGCCCGCCTGCCGCAGGATCCGGGTACGGCGGCTGCCCGCTGCCGCGCCGTCGTCCGAAACGGCCTCCGCGCGCGCCACATCGCCGGGGCGAGCCGCCTGGAAGTCCTTCCGGATGCACAGCAACGACATCAGCGACACGAGATAGGCGAAGGTCTCCAGCACGAACGGCGCCACCCGGCCGAGGCCGAAGAGAATGCCGCCCAGCGGGGTACCGATCATGGTGGCTGCCCGGCCGCGCGCCTCGTTCCCGGCGAGCGCCACCGAAAGCTGGCTCGGATGCACCACGTTGGGCACCGCGGCGGTGGAGGCCAGACCGTTGAGTACGGTGAGCGTGCCCTCCGCGAAGCCGACCACCATCACATGAACCAGACGTAGTTCGCCCGCCAGCAACGCCAGCACGACGGTCGCCGCGCCGACCGCACGCAAGGCGTCGCACCAGATCATCACCCGCTTGCGGTTCCAGCGGTCGACGAGCACGCCGGCCGGAAGCTGGAGGAGCAGTGCCGGAAGCAGCACCACGAAGCCGACCACCCCCGCGGCGGACGCCGAGCCCGTCACGGCCAGCACCAGCAGCGGATAGGCCACCGTGGACGCCGTGGAACCGATGATCGCCACCGCTGAACCACTCCACAGCAGCAGGAAATCCCGGTTGCGCCGCAGCGGCGGCACCTTGGGAACGGCACGGGCGTCGTCGGCAGCCGTGCTCATCGGCTCATCCCTTCGCTCCGACATGGCAGTCCTCTCAACAGCCGCACGGGATGCTCGCCACACCGGTTGGACGGACGAGCCGCACGGTGCCGTCAGCGTGCCCGGCACCGGCGGACCGGCCCAGGGAAGGACGCGCAGAAAGGGACACCCCCGCCCTGCCAAAGACTCCGCCGGATGTTCTCTGCCGGGGCGAGCCGGGTACGCCGACCCTGACGGGATGACTGCTCACCCTTCAGCGCCGCCGGCCGCCGAGCGGCCGGCGCCCGGACAGACGCTTCCCCATCTGATCACCGCGGTGCCGGGCCGGGGTTCCCCGACGGCCCGGCTGGCCACCGCCCGCCCCGAGATCCGCGCCCGGCTGCGTGAGCACGGCGCGGTGCTGCTGCGCGGTTTCGGGCAGGACGGGGTGGACGGCTTCGAACGGACGGTGCGCACCGTGGGCGGTGAGCCGCTGACCTATGCCGAGCGCTCCTCGCCCCGTTCCACCATCAAGGGCCAGGTCTACACCTCGACCGACTATCCGCCGTCGGAGGAGATCTTCCTTCACAACGAGAACTCCTACCAGGCCACCTGGCCGTTGACGCTGTTCTTCCTCTGTGTGACCCCGCCCGACACTCTCGGCTCCACTCCGCTCGCCGACACCCGGCGGGTGCTGGCCGCCATCGATCCGCACGTGCGGGAGGAGTTCGCCGCCCGCGGCTGGATGGTGGTGCGCAACTTCACCGAGGGATTCGGGGTTCCCTGGCAGCACGCCTTCAACACCGAGGATCGCGCGCAGGTCGAGGCGTACTGCGCGCGCAACGGTGTGAGCGCCGAGTGGACTGCCGGGGGCCTGCGCACCCGCGCCCGCCGCGAGGCCGTGCACCACCACCCGGTCACCGGGGAGCGGGTGTGGTTCAACCACCTGACGTTCTTCCACGTCACCACGCTCCAGCCCGATGTCTGCGCCGCGCTGCGGGAGATGTACGACGAGGCGGATCTGCCGACCAACACCTACTACGGCGACGGCGCCCCGGTGCCGGACGAGGTGGTGGCCCATCTGCGGGACTGCTACCGCTCCGAACTGCGGCGTTTCGACTGGCAGCAGGACGACGTACTGGTCGTGGACAACATGCTTGCCGCACACGCCCGGGAGCCGTTCACCGGTCCCCGGAAGATCGCCGTCGCGATGGCCGAGCCCTCCGGCGGACCGGTCGAGCAGGGCTGACCGCCCCCGCCCCGGCAGGTCCGCACTCCTGCCCCGACCGGACTCGTCCCCCCGCCGCTCATCACCCCTTGCACTGGCCCTCACCACCACTCGCTCAGGGAGACACGACCGATGGCAACCGTCGACGGCGGTTATCCGCTGTCCTTCGCACAGGAACAGCTGTGGCTGCTCGACCAGCTCAGGTCGGGTGATGCCGCCGAGTACCTGATGCACGAAACCTTCAGGATCAGGGGCCCGCTGGACACCGACGCCCTGACCGCCGCGCTCACCGAGATAGCCGCCCGGCACGAAGTACTGCGCACCCGGTACGTCGACGAGGACGGCCGCGCCGTCCAGGTCATCGACGAACCCGAGCCGCTGAAGCCCGAGTTCACCGATCTCAGCGGCGTCTCTGACGACCAGCGGGAACAGAGCCTGCGCTCGCTCTGCGCCGCCCATGCCCGGACGGCCATCGATCTGCGCCGGGACCATCCCTGGCGGGTGGCGGTGGTCCGGCTGGCGCCGGAGGAGACAGCTCTGCTGCTCACCTTCCACCACATCGCCTTCGACGGCTGGTCCTGGGGCCTGCTCGCCGACGAACTACGTTCGCTGTACGGTGCGTTCGCCGCCGGTGCCGCCTCCCCGCTGGAGCCGCTGGAGCTCCAGTACGCGGACTTCGCGGAGTGGCAGCGCGAATGGTGGCGGGCGCAGCCGGAGCAGACGGAGCGGCAGCTCGGCTACTGGCGGGGACAACTGGCGGGGACCGCCCCCCTGGAGCTGCCCACCGACCGGCCGCGTCCGGCACTGTGGGACGCGGCCGGGGACACGGTCGGCTTCACCGTGCCGGCTCCACTGGCCTCCCGCTTCACCGCGCTCGCCAAGGAGCGGGGCGCCACGCTCTTCATGGCCGGGCTCGCCGTCTATCAGCTGCTGCTCGCCCGCTACTCGGGCAGGCCCGACATCGCGGTCGGCGTCTCCCTGGCCGACCGGAACGACGCCCGGCTGGAGCAGCTGGTCGGCATGTTCCTCAACACCGTGGTGATGCGCGCCGATCTGAGCGGGGCCCCGGACTTCCACGAGCTGCTGTCCCGGGTGAAGGACACCACCCTGGACGCCTACAGCCACCGGGAAGTGCCCTTCGAGCGGGTGGTCGCCGCCCTCGCCCCGGAGCGGGAGACCAGCCGCAACCCGGTCTTCCAGGTCAGCTTCGCGCTGCACAACGCACACCGCCGCCCGTTCTCGCTGCCGGGTCTGGAAGTCAGCCGGGCCGACAGCGGCGCGCGCAGCTCCGCCTTCGACCTCTGCCTCAACCTGACCGAGCGTCCGGACGGGAGCGTCGGGGGTGAGTTCATCTACCCCACGGCGCTCTTCGACCGGGACCGGATCGAGCGGATGGCGGAGAACTTCCTGCACCTTCTCGGCCAGGTGGTCGCCGCCCCGGGCACGCCGGTGGACCGGCTGGAGCTGACGGCCCCCGGGGAGCGCACCACGCTCACCGCCTGGGGCGACGGTGCGGCACGCCCCGCCGGGGAGGACCATTCCGGGCGCGGCCTGGTCCGGCTGGTGCTCGACCGCGCGGCCGGCACCCCCGGCGCGGTGGCCGTCGTCCATGACGGCGGCGAGCTCGGTTACGCCGAACTCGCCGAGCGGGTACGGCATCTGACCGACCGTCTGTACGAGGCCGGGATACGCCCCGGCGACCCGGTCGCGGTCAGCCTCCACCGGGGCCCGGAGCTGGTGACCGCGGTGCTGGCGGTCCTGGCCGTCGGCGGTGTGTACGTACCGCTGGCCCCCGATCTCCCGGACGCCCGGCGGGACTTCCTGCTGACGGACTCCGCGGCGGGCCTGGTGCTCACCGAACAGGCGCTGCGCGGTCGCTTCGCGAAGACCGCCGTGGTGCTGTCACTGGACGGCGCATGGTCCGGTGCGGCCGTGGCCGCCACCACGGCGCCGCCCGCTGTCCTCCCCTACCCGGCCGGCCCGGACGACGCGGCCTGCCTGATCTACACCTCCGGCTCCACCGGCACTCCCAAGGGCGTGGTGGTGACGCACGGCGGGCTGCGCAACCGGGTGCTGTGGTCGGTGGAGCGGTACGCCATGACCGCTGCCGACCGGCTGCTGCAGAAGACCACCATCGGGTTCGACGCCGCCATGTGGGAGTTCCTCTCCCCGCTGGTCTCCGGCGGCACCGTGGTGATGGCCCCGGCCGACGCACACCGGGATCCCTCGGTGATGGTGGCTGCCATGGCCCGCCACCGGGTCACGCTGCTGCAACTGGTGCCCTCGGTGCTGCGGCTGCTGGTCCAGGAACCGGCGCTGGCCCGATGCACGGCACTGCGACTGATCAGCTCCGCGGGCGAGCCGCTGCCCGCCGACCTGTGCGAGCAGACGCACGCCGCCGTGCCCGGGGTGGAGATCTCCAACACCTACGGCCCCACCGAGTGCTCCATCGACTCCACCGCGCACCGCTACGCGGGCAGTGGCCTGCCCGGTTCCGGCACGGTCGCCATCGGCGGACCGCTGCCCGGCGTCGGGGTCTCCGTGGTGGACCCGGGAGACCTGCTGGTCCCGATCGGTGTCCCCGGTGAGCTCTGCGTCCGCGGCGTCGGACTGGCTCGCGGCTATCTGGGCCGCCCCGGGCAGACCGCAGAACGCTTCGCGCCGGACCCGTACGCCACCGCGCCCGGCGGACGGTGGTACCGCACCGGCGACCTGGTCCGCTGGCGGGCCGACGGCACCCTGGAGTTCCTGGGCCGGGCGGACGACCAGGTCAAGATCCATGGCGTACGGGTCGAACCGGCCGAGATCGAGGCGGTGCTGCTGACCCATCCCGGGGCCGCCGCCGCGGCCGTCGTCGCCCGGCCCGGCGCGCACGGCGATCTGCAACTGACCGCCTACGCCGTGCCCGCCACGCCGCGGGCCGCCGACGCGGAGCTGCGGACGGAGCTGCTGGGCCACCTCGCCGCACGGCTGCCCGCCGCGGTCGTGCCGTCCCGGCTGGTGCTGCTGGACACCCTGCCGCTGACCGCCAGTGGCAAGGTGGACCGGCGCGCGCTGCCCGGGCCGGAGGAGGCCGCGCAGCCTTCGGCCGGGTCGGGAGCGGACCGCACGGCCGCACGTACGGCGACCGAGCAGGCCGTCGTGGAGGCCATGGCCGCAGTTCTGGAGATCCCCGAACCGGACCTGGACGACGACTTCTTCACCCTCGGTGGTCACTCACTCCTCGCCATCCGGCTGGTCTTCGGGCTGCGCCGCGCCTTCGGCATCGAGATGACGGTCGCCGAGCTCTTCGCCGACCGCACCCCCGCCGCCCTGGCCGCCCGCATCGACAGGGCCACCGGCGCCGCCGTGGTCGCGGAGGCCGGGCAGGGCACGGACGGCACCGGCGGCACGGGCGGCACGGGCGACGGCATCGTCCCGGTGCCGCGGGACGGCGAGACGCCGCTCTCCTTCGGCCAGCAGCGCATGTGGTTCCTGGACCAGTTGGAGCCGGGCAGCCAGGAGTATCTGATCCCGCTGGCGCTGCGGCTGCGGGGCCCGCTGGACACCGCCGCCTTCCGAGGCGCGCTGGACGAGGTGGTCCGGGTCCACGAGGTGCTGCGCACCCGGTACGTGGACCACGGCGGCGGTCCCGTCCAGCTCATCGACCCGCCGGCCCCGGTGGCGTTCCGGCTGATCGACCTCGTCGACGGCACGGGCGACACCGCGGAAACCTTGGCCGGCCGCGCCCGTACGCTGCTGGACGAGGCGCTGAGCACCCCGTTCGACCTGTCCGCCGAACACCCGTTGCGGGTCACCGTGATCCGCGCCTCCCCCGTGGACCACTGGGTGGCGCTCGCCGCCCATCACGTCGCCTTCGACGCCTGGTCCACCAAGGTGTTCCTGCGCGATCTGGACACCGCCTACACCGCGCTCGCCGCCGGACAGCCGGCGCCGCTGCGCCCGGGGCCCGTCCAGTACGCCGACTTCGCCGCCTGGCAGCGCCGCCGGGAGGACAGCCCCGACACCCGGCGCCACCTCGACTACTGGCTGGGCCGCCTCCGCGACCTCACCCCTGTCGAACTCCCCTCCGACCGGCCCCGGTCGGCCACGCGTGACCCCGAGGGCGACACCGTCATCGTCGATGTGCCCAAGGCCACCGGCCGTGCCCTGACCGAGCTGGGCGCCCGGCACGGAGCGACCCCGTTCATGACCCTGCTCAGCGCCTTCCAGGTGCTGCTGGGCCGCTACACGGGACGCACGGACCTCGCGGTGGGTGTCCCGGTGGCCGCCCGTCCCCGGGAGGAGACCGAAGGGCTGCTCGGCCTCTTCGTCAACAGTCTGGTGATCCGCACCGATCTGGGCGGCGACCCGGCCTTCGGGCAACTGCTGTCCCAGGTGAAGGATGCCTGCCTGGAGGCGTTCGCGCACCAGGACGTGCCGTTCGAGCATCTGGTGGACGAGCTGCGACCGGACCGCGACCTGTCCCGTAACCCGCTGTTCCAGGTGATGTTCGAGCACCAGCACATGGGCGGGCTCACCGCCACCCTCGGCGGGCTGACCGCCGAGCCGCTCAACGCGGGGCCGTCGACCGCGAAGTTCGACCTCACTCTGACGGTGAAGGAGCGCCCGGACGGGCGGATGCACTGCTGGTTCGAGTACGCCACCGCGCTCTTCGACCGCGCCACGGTGGAGCGGATGGCCGCCCACTACCTGCGGTTGCTGGACTCCGTGACCACCGCGCCCGGAGCCGCCGTGGCCGAGTTGGAGCTGATGTCCGAGGCGGAGCGGCGGCAGTTGCTCGACAGCTGGCCCGACCCGCACGCGGCGCGGCTGCCGGCGATCGTTCCCGAGGCCGAGCGGGCCCTGACCGTACCGGAGCTCTTTGTCCGGCAGGCCGCCCGCACCCCCGACGCCACCGCCCTGGTCTTCGGCGCCCAAGAGCTCAGCTACGCCGGGCTGGAGGCGCGGACCGCCCGGTTCGCCCGGCGGCTGCGCGCGCTGGGCGCCGGCCCCGAGACCGTGGTGGCCTCCTGCCAGGAACGCGGCATCGACGCCGTGGTGACGCTGCTCGGCGTACTGCGGGCGGGCGCGGTGTACGTACCGCTCGACCCGCGGCATCCGGAGCGGCGCCTCGCCCAGACCCTGGAGGACTCCGGGGCGCGGTTCGTGGTCACCACCGCCGACCGTGCGGACGCCTTCACCGGTGACTTCCGGCTGCTGGTCGTCGACGCCGTGGACGCCGCAGACGACGACGTTCACGTACCCGCGGGCACGCCGGAGTTCCCGGCGGCGGCGGACCATCTCGCCTACATCATCTACACCTCCGGCTCCACCGGCCGTCCCAAGGGGGTGATGATCGACCACCGCGCCTACGCCCACCACTGCCGGATCGCCGCCGACGCCTACGGCATCGGTCCCGGTGAGCGGGTGGTCCAGCTCTCCTCGCTGACCTTCGACGTCTCGATGGAGCAGATCGCCGCCCCGCTGCTGACCGGCGCCGCCGTGGTGATCGCCGACCCGCTCTTCTGGAGCCCGGCCGAACTCCCGGCCCGGCTCGCCGAGCACGGGGTCACCGTCATGGAGACCACCCCGGCCTACTACCGGGAGGCGATGAGCTACGACACCGGCATGCTCACCGGCCTGAAGCTGATCAACCTCAGCAGCGACGTAGTCACCGTGGCCGACGCCCGGCTGTGGAAGGACAGCGGGCTGCCCGGCCGGTTCGTCTGCTGCTACGGCCCCACCGAGGCCACCGTCACCTGCCTGCTGCACACCGAGACCGGCGAGCAGGACGGGCAGCGGGACACCGCCTCCATGCCGCTGGGCCGCCCGTTCGCCGGCACCCGCGCCTACGTTCTGGACTCCGGGCAGCGCCCGGTTCCGCTCGGCGTCCCCGGCGAACTCTGCGTCGGCGGCGTCCGACTGGCCCGCGGCTACTACCGGCGGCCGGAGCTGACCGCCGAGCAGTTCGTGCCCGACCCGTTCGGCGGGGCGGGCGAGCGGCTGTACCGGACCGGCGACCTGGTGCGGTACCGCCCGGACGGCACCCTGGAGTTCCTGGGCCGGATCGACCAGCAGGTCAAGATCCGCGGGCTGCGCATCGAACTCGGCGAGATCGAGGCCGCTCTCACCGGGCACCCCGGCGTCGGAGCGGCGGCCGTCACCGCACCCGAGATCACGCCGGGCAACCGTCAGCTGGCCGCCTATGTGACCGGCCGGGACGGCGCCGCCGCTCCGGACCCGGCCCAGCTCCGCGATCATCTGCGGGACCGGCTGCCGGAGTACATGGTCCCGGCGCTGTGGAGCATCCTGGACACGCTGCCGATGACCTCCAGCCAGAAGATCGACCGCAAGGCACTGCCCACGCCGGCCGCCACCGCCGAACGCGCCCACGTGGCGCCCCGGGATCCGGCCGAGGAGGTGCTGGCCGCGATCTGGGCCGAGACGCTCGGCCTCGAACGGGTCGGCGTCGAGGACGACTTCTTCGTTCTGGGCGGCCACTCGCTGCTGGCCACCCGGGTGCTCGCCCGGATCCGGGAGACGTTCGCGGTGGATCTCCCTCTGCGCCGGCTCTTCGAGAACACCACGGTCGCCGCCCTCGCGGCGGCCGTGACCGAGGCCGTCGAGGCCGCAATCGCCCAGCTCTCCGACGCCGAGGTCGCAGAACTACTGACCCGGGAAGGCGCACGATGACGCACCAGACTCTCGACCCCGCCACACTCCGCGCCCGGCTGCTGAACCAGCGGCTGCGAGGCACCGCAGCATCGTCCCCGGCCGACGGGATCTCCCCCGCCCCGCGCGGCGGCCCACTGCCGCTCTCCTTCGCCCAGCAGCGGCTGTGGGTACTGGACCGGCTGAGCCCGGGCACCACCACCTACCTGATGACGGCCGCACTGCGGCTGCGCGGCCCCCTGGACGACCGGGCACTGCGCGGAGCGCTGGACGCCCTGGTGGCACGGCACGAGGTGCTGCGCACCCGTTACCCGGTCATCGACGGCGAACCCACTCAGGTGATCGACCCGCCCGCGCCGGTGGAGATCACCGAGACGGATCTGGCCGGGCTGGACGCGGCGGACCGAGCCCGCCGCCTGGCCGCGCTGGGCACCTCGGAGCGGCAGCCGGTGGACCTGGCCGCCGGACCGGTGCTCCGGGCGGTACTGGCCCGGTGCGCGGCCGAGGAGCACATGCTCTTCGTGACCGTGCACCACATCGCGGCGGACGGCCGGTCGGAGGACCTGCTGGTCCGCGAGGTGACCGAGCACTACCGGCGGCTGGCCGGCGAGGATGCGCCGCCGCCGGTACCGCCGGCCCTCCAGTACGCGGACTTCGCGGTGTGGCAGCGCGAACGGCTCACCGAGGAACGGGTGGAGGAGGGGCTCGGCCACTGGCGGAAGCGGCTGGCGGGGCTCGCCCCGCTGGAGCTGCCCACCGACCGGCCCCGCCCGGCGGTCCGCGACGAGGCCGGGGCGGTCGCGCCGTTCACCGTGCCCGTCGAGGTGGCCGCTGCTCTCACCCGGCTGGCGCACGAGCACGGCGCCACCCCGTTCATGGCCTGCCTCGCCGCCTTCCAGGTGCTGCTGAGCCGGTACACCGGCAGCAGCGACATCGCGGTCGGCACCCCTGTCTCCGGCCGGGACCGGCCGGAGACCCAGGAGATGCTGGGGCTCTTCCTCAACACCCTGGTGCTGCGCACGGATCTGTCCGGCGACCCCGGATTCGCCGAGGTGCTGACCCGGCTGCGGGAGGGCGCGCTGGACGACTACGGCCACCAGGAGGTGCCCTTCGAGCGGCTGGTCAACGCCCTCGCCCCGGAACGCGACCCGTCCCGCACCCCGCTCTTCGCCACGATGTTCCTCTGGGAGGGCGTCGACGGACAGGACACCGCCCGGACCGATGACTGCGGTGGGGGGATGCCGGCCGTGGATCGGGCGGCGATCGGCGAGACCACCGCCAAGTTCGATCTGACGCTGAGCGTCACCGAGCGGCCGGACGGTTCGCTCTCCGGTGGACTCAACTACGCCACCGCGCTGTTCGACCCGGCGACCGCCGAACGCATGGCCGGCCACTTCTCCCGGCTGCTGGCCGCCGCCGTCGCCGAGCCGGATGCGCCGGTCGCCGGACTGGAACTGATGTCCGGGCCGGAGCGGCAGCAGGTGCTGCACGACTGGAACGACACCTCCGTCCGCTATCCGGGCGGCACCCTGCACGGCCTGTTCGAGACGCGGGCGTCGGCCACCCCGGACGCCGTGGCGGTCACCGACGAGGCGGGCGTGCTCAGTTACGCGGAGCTGGACCGCCGGGCGAACGCGGTGGCCGACGCGCTGCGCGCCCTGGGCGCGGGCCCCGGCACCGTCACCGGAGTGTGCCTGGACCGCTCCCGGGGTCTGCTGGTGGCGCTTCTCGGGGTACTCAAGGCGGGCAGCGCCTACCTGCCGCTGGAGCCGGAACTCCCCGCCGAGCGGCGTCAGTACATGCTGGCCGACTCCGGCGCCCGGATCCTGCTCACCGGCACCGGCACCGGCACCGACGCCGGGCCGGCCGGCGACACCCGGGCGGACGTGACCGTACTGCCGCTGGGCCACGACGGACTGCTCCCGGACGGCCCCCCGTCCCGGCCGGGGACGCGCACCGGCGCCGCGCCCGGCCCCGGCGACGCCGCCTATGTCATCTACACCTCCGGATCCACCGGCCGCCCCAAGGGCGTGCTGGTGGAGCACCGGGCGATCGTGAACCGACTGCACTGGATGCAGGAGGAGTTCGGCCTCGACGCCACCGACCGGGTGCTCCAGAAGACACCCATGGGATTCGACGTCTCGGTCTGGGAGTTCTTCTGGCCGGTGGCCACCGGCGCCACCCTGGTGATGGCCCGCCCCGGCGGCCACCGCGACCCCGACTACCTGGCCCGGATCATCGCCGAGGAGTCCATCACCACCCTGCACTTCGTCCCGTCCATGCTGCGGGCCTTCCTCTCCGGCCCCGGCACCCGACTGCCCTCGGTGCGCCGCGTCATGTGCAGCGGCGAGGCGCTGCCGGCGGACCTGGTCACCGCCTCGGCCGAGCGCCTCGGCGTCGCCCCGCACAACCTCTACGGCCCGACCGAGGCCGCCGTGGACGTCACCAGCGCCCGTTGCGTCCCCGGACAGCGGGTCACCATCGGAAAGCCCATCGCCAACACCCGCACCCACATCGTGGACGCGGCGCTGCGCCCGGTCCCGGTCGGCGTCCCGGGCGAACTGCTGCTCGGCGGCGTCCAGCTGGCCCGCGGCTACCTCGGCAGGCCGGCACTGACCGCCGACCGCTTCGTCCCCGACCCCTTCGGCGCTACACCTGGCGAACGGCTGTACCGCACCGGCGACCTGGCCCGCTATCTGCCGGACGGTTCCATCGACTACCTGGGCCGTCTGGACCACCAGGTGAAGATCCGGGGCCAGCGCATCGAGCTGGGCGAGGTCGAGGCGGTGCTCCGCGAGCACCCCGCAGTCGCCATGGCCACCGTCGCCGTGCACCACCAGCGGCTGGTGGCCTATCTCACCGCCCGTCCCGCACCGGCCCCCGCAGCCGGCATCGCCACCGCACCCGACACCGACAAGATCCGGACCTGGCTGCGGGAGCGGCTGCCGGACGCCATGGTGCCCGGCGACTGGATGGTGCTGGACACGCTGCCGCTGACCGCCAGCGGCAAGACCGACCGCAAGGCGCTGCCCGCCCCCGACCTCAGTCGCGACAGCCGGACCGGGGAGTACACCGCCCCCCGCACCCCGGTGGAGCACGCGATCGCCGAGGAGCTGGCCGCCGCGCTCGATCTGGACCGGGTCGGCGTCCACGACCGGTTCTTCGACCTCGGCGGCGACTCCATTCGTGCCATCCGCGCGGTCGGAGCCCTCCAGGGCCGCGGTCTGACCCTGTCCGTGCAGCATCTGTTCACCCACCCCACCGTCGCCGGGCTCGCCACCGTGGCCGCCGAGTCCTCCGCCACGGGACAACGGCACCAGCTGGTGGAACCGTTCACCCAACTGGACCCGGCCGACCGGGAGCGGCTGCCGGACGGACTGGCCGACGCCTACCCGCTGGGCGAGGTCCAGGCCGGCATGGTCTACGAGCTGCTGGCCGACCCGGAGAGCAACACGTACCAGAACGTCTGCAGTTTC
This sequence comes from Streptomyces sp. NPDC058051, assembly GCF_042885475.1. Lineage (NCBI taxonomy): Bacteria > Bacillati > Actinomycetota > Actinomycetes > Kitasatosporales > Streptomycetaceae > Streptomyces > Streptomyces sp. NPDC058051. The sequence continues at coordinate 4,239 of NZ_JBHVRW010000025.1, read as the reverse complement.
GACTTCACCGACGACGGACCGTTCTCCCTGCCCGCGCTGCGCGAGGCGGTCCGGCGGCTCGTCGACCGGCACGAGATCCTGCGCACCTCCTTCCGGCTGTCCGGCTTCTCCGGGCCGCTGCAGCTGGTGCACCTGCGGGCGCAGGCAGAGGTCGGGTTCACCGATCTGCGTGGCCTGACACCGGACGGCCGGCGGGCCGCCCTCGCGGAGTTCCGTGCCGCCGAGCAGCGCTTGCCGTTCGATCTGGAGCACGCTCCGCTGCTGCGCTACCACGTGCACCTCACCGGCGAGCGCACCTGGACGCTCACCCATACCGAGTGCCATGCGATCCTGGACGGCTGGAGCCACCACTCGGTGATCCAGGAGATCCGTTCCGACTACGGCCGCATCCGGGACGACGCCGACTGCCCCGTCAGCCGGCCGCCGCGCGCCCGCTACGCCGACTTCGTCGCGCTGGAGCGGCAGGCAGTCGACTCCCCCGAGGACCGGGCTTTCTGGCAGGGACGGATCAGCGACTACCCCCGGCTGGAGCTGCCCGCGCCGACCGCGGCCGACGAGTCCGGCGGCCCCGCCCATGAGATCCGCGTCTCCTGGGCCGCTCTGGATCCCGCGCTGCGCGGGCTCGCCGCCCGCACCGGAACCTCCCTCAAGACGGTGCTGTACGCCGCCCATCTGAAGCTGCTCGGCCTGATCTCCGGGCAGCGCCGCTTCTTCGCCGGCGCGGTCTGCAACGGCCGTCCCGAACTGCCGGACGGTGACGAGGTGCGCGGTATGTACCTCAACACCGTGCCGTTCGCGGTGGATCTGGACCGGCCCAGCTGGGAGAAGCTGCTGCGCTCGGTCTTCGCCGAGGAGGCGGCCCTCTGGCCGCACCGCCGCTATCCCCTGCCCGCCATGCAGCGCGAGTGGGGCACCGGTGTCCCGCTGATCGACGTGGTCTTCGGCTATCTCGACTTCCATGTGCTGGACACCCCCGGTACCGCCCCGGACACCGTCACCGACAGCAGCCCCAACGAGTTCACCCTCGACGTGTGGACGTTCCCCGGCGAACTGCGGATGACCTGCCGTCCGGGCTGGGCCGGCCGGGCACGGCTGGAGGCGATGGCCGCCACGTTCATCGAGGTGTTGCGGACCATGGCCGAGCGGCCGGAGACCTCCCCCGCCGCCTTCCGCGCGCCGCTGCTGACGGCGCCGACCGTCGCCCCCGGCACCCGGCCGCTGCCGCCCGAGGTGACCCTGCCGGAGCTGATCTCCCGTCACCCCCGGCCGCAGGACATCGCGCTGGCCGACGCGCACTCCACCGTCACCTACGGCGAACTCCAGTCCCGTGCCAACCGGTTCGCCCACCTGCTGCGTGCCCGCGGGGTGCGCGCCGAGGACCCCGTCGCGGTGTGCCTGGAACGCGGCCCGGAGACGGTGATCGCCCTGCTCGGCGTGATGAAGGCGGGCGGCTGCTACGTGCCGATCGATCCGGAGTACCCCGAGGAGCGGATCAGTCTTCTGCTCTCCGACTCCGGCGCCGGGCTGTTGGTCACCCGCAGCGATCTGGCCGACCGCCTGACCGGACTGTTCGCGGACGGCCCCTCGACCGTGCTGCTGGACACGGACCGGGCCGAGCTGGAGGCGCAGCCGGAGACCGAGCCGGAGTCGGCGCTCTCCCCGGACAACACCGCCTATGTCATCTACACCTCAGGATCGACCGGACGCCCCAAGGGAGTTCAGGTCACGCACCGCAACGTGGTGCGGCTGGTGCACGACGAGAGCCACGCCCGGCTCGGGCCGCAGGACACCGTTCTGGTGGTGTCTCCCCTGGCTTTCGACGCCTCCACCTTCGAGATGTGGGGAGCGCTGGGCAACGGCGGCCGGCTGGCGTTCGCCCCGCCCGGCACTCCCACCACGGCGGGCATCGCCGAGGTCCTGCGCGAGCAGCGGGTCACCGTCGCGTTCCTCACCGCCGGCCTCTTCCATCTGATGGTGGAGAGCTGCCCCGAGGCCCTGACCGGGCTGCGCGCGCTGCTGGCCGGCGGGGATGTGCTCATCCCCGGCCGGGTGCGGACCGCGCTCGCCCACGGGCTGCCGGTCAGCAACATGTACGGGCCGACCGAGTGCACCACCTTCAGCACCGGACAGCACGCCATCACCGTGGAGCAGACGGCCCGGCCCATCCCCATCGGCCCGCCGGTCGCGCACACCACCGCGCTGGTCACCGACGAGGACCTGAATCCGGTGCCCTACGGCGTCGCCGGGGAACTGCTGCTCGGCGGGCCGGGGGTCGCCCGCGGCTATCTGGGCAGGCCGGCGCTGACCGCTGACCGCTTCGTTCCCGACCCCACCGGCACCTGGCCGGGCGACAGGCTGTACCGGACCGGGGACATGGTCCGCCAGGACCCGGACGGCGTGATCCACTTCCTGGGCCGCCGCGACCACCAGGTCAAGGTGCGCGGCCACCGCATCGAGCTCGGCGAGGTGGAGGCCGGCCTGAACAGGCTGCCCGGAGTGCGCGGCGCGGCGGCGGCCTTGCATCCGGGGCCCGACGGCGACAAGCGGCTGGTCGGCTATGTCGCTCTGGACGAACGCACCGCCTTCGACCCGGCGGCCCTACGATCCACGCTGCGGCAGCGGGTTCCCGCCTTCCTGGTGCCCAGCGCCTGGGTCCGGCTGGACGAACTTCCGGTGAACGCCAACGGCAAGGTGGACCGCGCCGCGTTGCCCGCTCCCGGCGGCATCAGCACGGGTGACGACGTGGTGGCACCGCGTACCGCCGCCGAACGGGCTCTGGCCGAGGTCTGGGAGGAGGTCCTGGACATCGAACGGGTCGGTGCCCACGACGACTTCTTCCTGCTCGGCGGGCACTCCCTGCTGATCCTGCGGGCCATCGCGCTGCTGCGCGAACGCCATGGCCTGGAACTGACCGTACGGGCCTTCGTGGAGCACCAGACGCTGGATGCCATCGCCGCCGCGGCGGAACGTGGCGCGACCGGCGACGGCGCGCGCAGTGCGCTGATGTGGCTGCGCAAGGAGGGCGGACAGGCCCCGCTGTTCTGCGTCCACCCCGGCGGCGGCAGCGCCCACTGGTACCAGCGGCTGGTCCCGCACCTGGACGAGGACCTGCCGGTCGCCGCCCTGGAGTGGCCCGGACTCCAGTCCGGCCCGGGCCGGCCGGTGCCCACCGCCGCCGAGATGGCCGGGCGGTATCTCGCCGAGATCCGGCAGGCACGCCCGCACGGCCCCTACCGGCTGCTCGGCTGGTGCGGCGGCAGCGGGATCACCGCCGAGGTGGCGGACCGGCTGAAGGCGGACGGTGAGGAGGTGACCTTCATCCTGCTCGACCCGGGCCTGGACAGCCATGAACGGCAGGGCTTGTGGGAGGAGTTCCGGCTGATCGAGAGCTGCACGGCCAAGCTGGAGGAACTGGCCGCGGCCGGACCGGAGGAGGACACCGGTCCGCTGCGCGACGAGATCCTGAAGCTGCTGAACCACCTGGTGGACGACGTCGACCCGGCGACCGGAATCGTGCTCCCCGAGCGGAACGGCGCCGACGTCTGGCTGCCGTCCGCCCGGATGTGGCGCGAGGTGATGGAGATGACGCTCACCTACCGGCACCGTTACTACCCCGGCACCCTTCACCTGGTCATCAGCGATGAACTCGCCCGCGGGGAACACGAGGTGGCCCTCGGCCAGACCTACCAGGAGTATCTGGACCGCTGGCGGGAACTGAACGCCTCCGTCGAGGCCCACCGAGTCCCCGGCGACCACTTCGGCGTCATGCGCCTCCCGCACGTCACCTCCCTGGCCGACACCCTGGCCAGGCTGCTCGGCTGACCCTCGCGGGAGCACCGACAGAGCCCGGCCGGCGCCCCCGGCCGGGCTCACTGCTGCCCGGACACGGCGGGAGGTGCGGTCCGCGCCACCGGCTCCCTCGGTGCCCGGCCGGGATGGGCCCGGCCGGGATGGGCCCGGCCGGGATGCCGTCGGACGGGGAGGTCCTCGGGGCCTTGGCCCGTTCCGCCGAAGCCCTCGTTGACGGGGCCGGACCGGAGGGAGGTCCGGTCCGGCCCCGTCAACGAGGGCGGACATGACGGACGGGGTGCCCGGCCTCGGCGGCCGGGCACCCCGTCAGGGAGTGTTCCCGCTCTCAGTCGTGCTGGTCGACGGCGACGAAGCGGAGTTCGGAGGTGTAGGCGTTGCCCTGGTCGTCGGTGAGCCAGGCGTGTTCCGGGGTGGGCAGCATCTCGGTGA
>NZ_JBHVRW010000024.1:103840-136988 GCF_042885475.1 Streptomyces sp. NPDC058051 | reverse complement strand
TTTCCCTTTCCGGCGAGTCCGACTCTATCAGACCCTTTCGGCTCTGATTCCCAGTCAGCGGGAGGTGTCTTCCCGGCCGTTGAGCCGTTCCGACGTCCAAAACTCTAGCGGATTTTCCCGGCGGCTCATAATCGAGGCTTCGAAGTTGTTTTCGGCATGCCGAAAAGAACCCGAGTGGGAGATCGTGCAGAATTTTGGTTGCCGCATTAGCGGCGGGATTGGTTGTCCCAGAACCGTTCCGGATCCGTGACAACTCGAAGAACCTTACGGATCGAGGAGGGGCGTGTCAACCCCGCCAGGTCAAGCCGTTTTCCTGCGTGTCCGGCCGGCGTTCAGCCCAGGTCGGTGAGACGGCCGCCGGCGTCCGGCTGGGCGTGCTCCACGCGGCGCAGGAGACGGATCAGCATGCCGCCGAGGACTCCGCGCTCCTCGCTCGTGAGGTCCTGGAGCAGATCCTCCTCGAAGTCGGAGGCCATGCGCATCGCCTCCAGCCACTTCGTACGGCCCTCGTCGGTCAGTTCGACGATCACGCGCACCCGGTTGTTCTCGTCCCGGTCGCGGGTGACCAGGCCCTCGCCCGCCATCCGGTCGATGCGGTGGGTCATGGCCGCAGGGGTGAGGCCGAGCCGCTTCGCCAGTTCTCCCGGGCCCAGACGGTACGGAGAGCCGGACAGGACCAGGGTCTTGAGAACCTCCCACTCGGCGTTGCTGATGCCGAGGGCGGCGACCTGACGTCCGTACGCCACGTTCATCCGGCGGTTCAGTCGGCCCAGGGCCGAGACGACCTGCTCCACCTGGGGGTCCAGGTCGCGGAACTCGCGCTGATAGGCGGCGATCTGCTCGTCGAGGCTCGGCTCCTGGGGGCCGGATTGCTCGCTGGTGTCAGACATGGCGGGCAGTATCCCACGCCCCCAAAGCCGTCGAAGTCCTTCAACCTGAATTGTTGAGCTTCTAACTTTAGTGCTAAAGTCTTCGGGTTCGAGTCGTGTACCTGGCTCGACGTATCGCATGCGAGACGAGGGACGGGGTAGGTGAGCGTGACCAGGGAGATGGGCGCAGCGCTGCGGCGGATCCAGTTGGGCAGCGCGCTGAGCGCGTTCGGGCTGGGATTCACCGTTCCGTATCTGTACGTCTATGTGGCGCAGGTACGGGATCTGGGGGCCGGCACGGCGGGCATCGTGCTGGCGGTCTTCGCCATGGCAGCGCTCGCTGTACTGCCGTTCACCGGGCGTGCCATCGACCGGCGCGGGCCGCTGCCCGTGCTCGTCGTCGCCTCGGTCGCCGCGTCCTTGGGGGCGGTCGCCCTCGGCCTGTCGTCGAGCGTGACCTTCGCTGTGCTGTCGGCCGTGATCCTGGGCGCGGGCACGGCGGTCATGCAGCCGGCACTCGCCACCATGCTCGTCCAGTGCTCCAGCGCGACCACCCGTACGCGGGCCTTCGCCACGCAGTTCTTCCTGCAGAACCTCGGCCTCGGCATCGGCGGGCTGGTCGGCGGGCAGATCGTCGACACGAGCCGGCCGGAGACCTTCACCCTGCTGTTCCTCGTCGAGGCGGCGATGTTCGTCGTCCTCGGCGTCGTCGCCGCCACGGTGCGGCTGTCCGGTACGCCTTCCTTCTCCGACGCCAGGCCCACAGAAGGGTCCAAAGCGTCGGGAGGTCTGCGGGCGCTGCTCTCGCACCGGGCCATGGTGCAGCTGTGTGTGCTGGGCTTCGTGGTGTTCTTCGCCTGCTATGGGCAGTTCGAGTCCGGGCTCGCGGCATACGGAACCGAGGCCGCCGGGATCAAGCCGTCCACGCTCGGTGTCGCGCTGGCCGCCAATACGGCCGTCATCGTCGTGGCGCAGTTCGTGGTGCTGCGGCTGGTGGAGCGCCGCAGGCGCAGCCGGGTGATTGCCGCGGTCGGTCTGATCTGGGCGTTCGCCTGGATCGTGGCGGGGTACGCGGGTCTCGGGCACGGCAGCCAGACCATGGCCACGGCCGCGATGATCTCCACGTACGCGCTGTTCGGGCTCGGTGAGTCGATGCTGTCGCCGACCGTGGCACCGCTGGTCGCCGATCTGGCCCCGGAGTCGATGGTCGGGCAGTACAACTCCGCCTTCGCCCTGTGCAAGCAGCTCGCGCTGGCGGTCGGTCCGGCCGTGGGCGGGCCGATGGGGGCGACGCTGCACGGCCCGTACATCGTGACGTTCGTGCTGTTCTCGCTGGGCATCACGGTACTGGCGCTGCGGCTGGGCCGACGGCTCAGCCCCGTACAGGATCAGCCGTCGCTCGGGACTGTGCCGTCCAGGGTGGTGGCCGTGTCACTGCCGGAGACCGAACCTGTGACCGCCTCAGCCGTCACCACGCGGTGAGTCGGCCGGCACGGGTGGTGCGGTAGGAGCGGGCCGGGGTGCGTGAGGGGTTTCTGCTCCGGCAGGGCCCGCCCCTACTTCGGTAGGGCGAATTCGCACCAGACCGCTTTGCCTCCGCCCGGTGTGCGGCGGCTGCCCCAGGACGAGGCGATCGTCGCGACGATGGAGATGCCGCGGCCCGCTTCGTCGGCGGGGTCGGCACGGCGGCGGCGCGGCAGGTGGTCGTCGCCGTCGGTCACCTCGATGATCAGGCGGCGATCCGTGCGGCGCAGGCCCAGCCGCATCGGCGGGGTGCCGTGCTTGAGGGAGTTCGCGACGAGTTCGCCCGCGGCCAGTACGCCGAGATCGCAGAGCTCGACCGGGAATCGCCACGACGCCAGCACGCCGGTCGCGAAAGCGCGGGCGCGCGGGGCGGCTTCGATGCCGCCGAGGAGGTCGAGCGAGGCGTTGTGGAACAGCTCCGCGTCCGGCCCTGTGCGGGCGGGGTGCTGAACCACCAGGACCGCCACGTCGTCGTCGTGTTCCGCGGTGACGCCGAGGGAGCGGATCAGCCGGTCGCAGACCACCTGGGGTGATCCCTTGGCTCCGGAGAGGGCGCGTTCCAGGGCGGCGAGACCTTCGTCGATGTCCTCGCTGCGACGCTCCACGAGACCGTCCGTATAAAGGACCGCGGTGGAACCGGGCGGCAGCGCGATGGTGCCCGATGTGTGGATCCAGCCGCCGGTACCGAGCGGCGGTCCTGTCGGATCCTCGGCGCGGTGGACCGTACCGTCCTCGTCGCACACCAGGATCGGGAGATGCCCGGCGGAGGCGTAGACGAGCCGGTCCTCGCTCGGATCGTGGACCGCGTAGGCGCAGGTGGCGATCTGGCTGGCGTCGATCTCGGCAGCGAGGCCGTCGAGGAGTTGGAGCACCTCGTGCGGCGGGAGGTCGAGGCGTGCGTAGGCACGCACAGCCGTACGGAGCTGGCCCATGACCGCGGCGGCCCGCACCCCGCGGCCCATCACATCACCGATGACCAGGGCGGTGCGGCCTGCGCCGAGGGTGATGACGTCGTACCAGTCGCCACCGACCGCGGCGTCCGTGCCGCCGGGCTGGTAGGTGGCGGCGATCCGCAGGTCATCGGGCTGCTCCAGCTCCTGCGGGAGCAGGGAGCGCTGGAGGGTGACGGCCGTTTCGCGGTGGCGGCGCTCGCTGGCGCGGAGCCGTTCGGCCGCTTCGGCGTGGTCGGTGACATCCGCGGCGTACACGAGGACGCCGCCTTCGCAGCCTCTGTTCCTGGACCCGCGCCTGCCGCCCTTGTTGTTCTTGTTGCCCTTGTTCTGCTTCTTGCTCCCGTCGCCGTCACCTGCTCCACCGCCGCGTTCCCTGTGGACCGGGGTGCAGGTCACGGTGTACGAGCTGCCACTGCGGACCTTGCGGGACTTGACGGTACGGGGCGTGCCGCTGCGCAGGACCTGGTCCATGAGGGGCAACAGACTGAGCTCGGTGAGCTCGGGCATCGCCTCGGCCGCTGGGGCGCCCGCGGGACGGGGGCCGAAAGCGGAGGCATAGGCGTCGTTGACGTACGCGATCGTGTGGTCGGGGCCGTACACCAGGGCCACCAGGGCAGGCAGCCGGCCGAGGATGTCCCGGGCGGAGAGATCCTCCAGGACGGAGCCGCGGTCCCCGGGAGGTCCGCCGTGCGTGTCGTCGCGCGTGTCGCCGCTGTCGCCGGAGCTGCCGGTGCCGCCGGAGCTGCCGGTGCCGCCGGTGCCGGTGCCGGTGCTGGTGCTGCCGGTATTACCGCCAGGCGCGTCGCCGCTCGTGCCGCTGTCCGGTGGACGGGATCCGGTCTCCGGCTGTGCGTACTCGGCGCGGGCCGAGGGCACGGAACTGCGGTCGTCCCGTGCGGCGGCGCGGCGCTGTGTTCCTGGTAGGCGGGCGCTCCAACGCGTGAAGTTCACGGAATTTCTGGCCTCGTGTGTCGGTCTGGTCCGCTCGGGCGGGCTGCTCAGTGTCGGTCACTGCCGGCCGGGTCACTCTGTGCAGGTGTGGTCCCACCCATGGTCACACGTCCAGTGTGACGGACCGTACGGACAGTCGCCGGTACGGCCGGGCGCCGGGCGGGTGCGCGGGTGGGCCGACGGGCCGTCAGTCACCGTTCCCCGGCGCGTCGTCGGGCCTGGGTGGCTGGTCGTGACCTGGCAGGCCGCCGGTGTTCGGCGGGCGGGGCAGCCTGGGACGTCGGCCTCCCGCGGCGAGTTCGAATTCGGCGCGCGGGTGTTCCAGCGAACCGAGGGAGACGATCTCTCGCTTGAAGAGTCCGGCGAGGGTCCATTCGGCAAGGACACGGGCCTTCCGGTTGAACGTGGGGACACGGCTGAGGTGGTACGCACGGTGCATCAGCCACGCCGGACGGCCCTTGATTTTACGACCGTGGACATGGGCGACGCCCTTGTGGAGACCGAGTGAGGCGACGGAGCCCGCGTAGCGGTGACGGTACTCCTTGAGAGGTTCGCCGCTGATCGACGCGAGGACGTTGTCGGCGAGGACCTTGGCCTGGCGCACGGCGTGCTGGGCGTTGGGCGCGGTCTCCTTGCCGGCTCCGGCGGCGGTCAGGTCGGGTACGGCCGCGGCGTCCCCGGCGGCCCAGGCGTGCTCCACACCTTCGACGGTGAGTTCCGCCGTGCAGGTGAGCCTGCCGCGCTCGTCGAGCGGCAGGTCGGTGGCAGCGAGGATCGGCGCGGGCTTGACGCCCGCGGTCCACACGAGGGTGCGGGTCGGGAAGCGGGAACCGTCGCTCAGGACGGCGATCCGGTCCTCGCAGGACTCCAGCCGGGTGTCGAGGCGCACGTCGATGTTGCGGCCGCGCAGCTCACGGATCGCGTAGCCGCCCATGGCGTCGCCGACCTCGGGAAGGATGCGGCCGGACGCCTCCACGAGGATCCATTTCAGGTCGTTCGCCTTGATGTTGTGGTAGTACCGCGAGGCGTAGCGGGCCATGTCCTCCAGCTCGGCGAGGGCCTCGACGCCCGCGTATCCGCCGCCGACGAAGACGAAGGTGAGGGCGGCATCGCGAATGGCCGGGTCGCGCGTTGCGGAGGCGATGTCCATCTGCTCGATGACATGGTTCCGCAGTCCGATGGCCTCCTCGATGGTCTTGAAGCCGATGCCGTGGTCGGCGAGGCCGGGAATCGGGAGGGTGCGCGAGACGGAACCGGGGGCGAGGACGAGTTCGTCGTACGGGATCTCGACGGCGCCGGTGCCGTCCTCCCCGGTGGCGAGGGTGGTGACGGTCGCCGTGCGTTTGGCGTGGTCGATACGTTGCGCCTCACCGATCACGATCTGGCACTGTGCCAGGACCCGGCGGAGCGGAACGACGACGTGGCGCGGCGAGATCGAACCGGCGGCCGCTTCGGGCAGAAACGGCTGATACGTCATATAGGGATCGGGCGTGACGACGACGATCTCGGCCGTACCGCCTCTGAGTCTCTGCTTCAGCTTCCGCTGGAGACGCAGCGCTGTGTACATCCCGACGTAGCCTCCGCCGACGACGAGAATGCGCACACCCGGCGGGGGTGCGGAGGGTGTTCTCCCGGAATCTGAAGCCATCACCACCCCATGACGCAACGTGCTCAAGGGTTTGTCCACAGCCCCGGCAAATTGTGTGACCGGAGGTTCTGGACGGGCTGCTGCCGTTGATCGCTGCGACATTACGGAAGCTGCGCAGGTCAGGGGTTGGAGTGGGGGTCGGGTCCGGGAGCCGAATCAGTGACCAACCGGTCCTTGCTCCGATCGGGGGGCGCTCCATGCGGAAGTACCCCCTTCTGAATTGAGCCGGGCTCAACTATGTTCGTATGTCGTCGGGGTGTCGGGTTGGGACCATGATCCACTCCCTGGCCCATACGGCGGGAAGTCTCCGGGGGGAGACGTCATAACCGGGGGAACAGTTATGCACATTCAGGATTCTCATTGGCCGACCGTTGCGACGGCGGTCACGTCCCACTCTCCGTCCGACGGAAACGGACGAAACGGAGCGGTGGGGACAGCAGACGCGGCGGGAACGGCCACGACGGCGGGTACGGGTCCGGCCGGGGCGGCGGGAGCCGGCGCGGCGGCGGTAACGGGCGGTACGCCCGGCGCGGTGGGAGCCGGCGCGGTGGGAGCCGGCGCGGCGAACGGGCGCTCGGCTCCGCTCCGCGTGGACGCACAGCGCAATCTGGAGCATGTGCTGCGGGCCGCGCGCGAGGTGTTCGGCGAGCTGGGATACGGGGCTCCGATGGAGGACGTGGCGCGTCGCGCCAGAGTCGGAGTCGGCACGGTGTACCGGCGGTTCCCGAGCAAGGACGTACTGGTGCGGCGTATAGCCGAGGAGGAGACCTCCCGGCTGACGGACCAGGCGCGGACCGCTCTGGGGCAGGAGGAGGAGCCGTGGTCGGCCCTGTCGCGCTTCCTGCGGACGTCCGTGTCCTCGGGCGCGGGGCGGCTGCTGCCGCCGCAGGTCCTGCGGGTCGGGGTCGATGTCGACGCCCCTGCAGATGCCGAGGCCGGAGTTTCGAACGCGGCCGAGGAGTCGGGAACCCTGGCGACCTCCGTGTCGGGCTCGGCACCGGGCAGCGCGCGGGACGAGACGCGGGTGCCTCAGCAGAGACAGGGCGCCGGACAGGCAGACCTCCGGTCGGCCGAGGCGCGTTCCGCCGCGGAGACCGATGCGAAGGACGACGACGCGGGAGCCGGTGAACTGCTGGAGGTCGTCGGCCGGCTGGTGGACCGGGCGCGTGCGGCCGGTGAGCTGCGCCCTGACGTGACGGTGGCGGATGTGCTGCTCGTCATCGCCACGTCGGCACCTCTACTGCCTGATGCGGCTCAGCAGGCCGCGGCGTCGAGTCGGCTGTTGGACATCCTGTTGGAGGGGCTGCGCTCGCGACCGACCGCTTGAGCGGCGGGCGGAGGACGGGGGCGGGGGGACGTACGGGCCCGGGCGCGCGGGTTGAGCGCGTTGCGCGCGAGGACGCTGGTGCGGGGAAGCGTGCTCCGCGCCGGGCGTTCGCGGGTGTGCTGCGTGCGCTGCGCGCCCGTGGTGCTCGCTCTCCCCTCAGATGCTCAGGTGAGGGGTCGGAGCAGACGGGCGCGAACAGACGGGCGACGTGATCGACCTCTACCTACGTCGACGCGATCGGCCTGACCTGTCCCGGCACGGTCGGCCTGACCTGTCCCGGCGTGATGGACCTCGCCCGTTCGGCCCGGCGCGAATGGAATGGCGTGAATGGATGGGGTCGTGAGCGGTCGGCGTGGCCCGATTCGGTGGGTGCCGCTCAGCGGCTTGCCCTCGCTCGTCCACCCCACGCAGAGAACGCTCCGGCCGACGTCGTCCGCCACCGCGTCCGCCTCGAACGACCCCGGCCGGACCTCGACCGGGCGGTTTCGCCCGTAATGCCGAACGGGTCTCCGTGGCATGGTCTCGGCTCTGCACCCGGCCCCACCCGGCCACTTGGTCCGCTTTTGGGAATTGCTCGGATGATTCTTGATCGGTGATTCTTCAGCGATTGAGCGGTGCTTGTGCGACACACACGAGCAAGGTCGCTGCCCCTTCTCTGCAACACACCTGCGCAGAAAGGCTGATTACCCCTTCCCTGAATGAGTGGCTGCCAGTACTCGCATTCGAGAATGCACCTCGGATGAGTGGTTGCTGAGGCTGAAGGGCCGACGTGATTGCGCCATGTGGCACGCTTGCCCGGTGTTCGGGTCCGACAGCGCATACATACGGGGGCTTCCGCGATGAGCGGTGACGGGCAGCAGGCAGAGTCGTTCGACGACGGCTCCGCCGTGGGCGAGGTGGCGGATGCCGATGGGCTGTCCTCCCCGCAGGTGCCGAGTCAAGCCGGCCCCGGACGTGCGGGGGGCGACGCCGAGGGGTGCACCGTCCTGCCCGGTCCGTGGCCGGCACCGGCCGATCCGGACATCGAGGCCGGTGCCGCCGTGCCGATGCAGCGGGAGGGCGGCAGCACCACAGCTGCCGATGCCTCTGGTTCCGTGTTCTCCGACGCCGAGCTGATCAAGCAGATGCGGGACGGTGACGATCTCGCGTACGAGCAGTTGTTCCGGCGCCACGCGGACGCGGTTCGCCGTTACGCGCGGACCTGTTGCCGGGACGCGCACACCGCCGACGACCTGACGGCCGAGGTCTTCGCCCGCACGTTGCAGGCGGTACGGAGAGGCAAGGGGCCCGAGGAGGCGGTACGGGCCTACCTCATGACGGCTGTGCGGCATGTCGGGGCTGCCTGGACCAAGACCGCGAAGCGGGAGCAATTGGTCGATGACTTCGCGGTGTTCGCCGCCCAGGCGTTCCAGTCCATCCGGGTGTCGGACGCGGATGCGCTCGATCTCGGTGCGGATGTACTGGCTATGCGCGAGGCCGAGCAGTCGATGGCGATGCAGGCGTTCCGTAGTCTGCCGGAGCGCTGGCAGGCAGTGCTGTGGCACACCACCGTGGAGGAGGAGTCGCCCAGCGAGATCGCCCCTCTTTTCGGGCTGACCGCCAATGCCACGTCTGTCCTGGCCAGCCGGGCCCGCGAAGGGCTCAAGCAGGCATACCTGCAAGCGCACGTGAGCCAGGCGCTCACCTCGGGCGGCGACTGCGCGCGTTACGCCGACCGACTCGGGGCGTATGCACGGGGTGGACTCCGGATGCGGGCCGAACGGGGACTGCGGAGGCATCTGGACGAGTGCGCCAAGTGCCGGCTCGCCGCAGGCGAACTGGCCCAGGTCAACACCGGGATTCCCGCGCTGCTGCCGGTCGCGGTCATCGGCTGGTTCGCCGCCGGATATGCGCTCAAGGCCGCCGGAATCGTCGCCGGCGGCGCGGTGGGAGCTGCGGGCGCCGGTGCCGCCGCGGCGGCGACCGGAGGAAGCTCGTCCGGGGGCACGGCCGGTGGTGCCGCGGTCTCGGAAGGGCTCGGCGCACCAGCGAAGGCCGGTATCGCGGCAGCGGTCGCCGTGGCTGTGACAGCCGGCCTGGCCTGGGCACTGGTCGGCAACGACCAGCCGAAGCCCGAGGCCAAGCGTGCGGCCAAACCGGCTGTGGTGGCACCCGCGGTGCCGACGCCCACTCCGCCGAAGCCGACGCCTGAGCCCGCCGCGCCGGCGCCGCCCGCACCCTCCACCCCATCCCCGTCCCCGACTCCGTCACCGAAGCCGACACCCACGCCCACGCCCACTGCGACGCCGACGCCCACCCCTGAGCCGACTCCGCCACCGACCCCGGAGCCGCCGGCGTCCCCCGCACCGACGACTCCGGCCCCGCCGCCTCCGCCACCGCCCGCTCCGACCGTCTACCGGGTCAGCGAGCTGAGCTACTCGATGCTGGGCGACCACACCGGACCGGAAGTGTTGATCAATGAGAGCAACTGGGTCTGGCAGCGTTCCCACCTGTCGATCGGTGGCACGCCGTACGCGCACGGCGTGACCGTCCACAGCAAGTCCTCGATCACCATCCAGCTGAACCGGCAGTGCACGCGCTACGAGGCCATGGTCGGCATCGACGACCTGTCACTGGGACGCGGCTCGGTGCGTTTCTCCGTCCTCGGCGGTGACGGGACGCTGCTGTGGCAGTCCCCGGTGGTGAACGGTGGCGACCCCGCCGTACCCGTCGGAGTCGGTCTCACCGGTCAGGAAAAGATCCGGCTCGTCGTCCAGCGGGAACGGCCGGGTGGCGGTGCGGTCCTCGCCGACTGGGCTGAGTCGGCCATCAGTTGTCAGTGAGAGCCGTGAGTTCTGCGGTACTGCCGGTCCGGTCAGGAGATCGATGACCTAGTCGGCCGTCGGCGTGCGGCCTGGGGTGTGGGGTGTGGGGTGTGGGGTGTGCTCCGACGCGTACACCCGGAACGCGTTCCTCGCACGCATGCCGGTCGGCCTCGTCCCGCATGCCGCTCGGCCTCGTACGTCTCGATCTGGCACGCATGCCGCTCGGCCTCGCACGTCTCGGCCTCGCACGTATGACGGACAGCCTCGCCTGCTCCGGCCGGCTGGTACACGGACACAGGACTGCGCACAGGCGCCGCCCAGTACACGGACCCCGTACCGCGCCGGTTACGGCTGAAGTGTCCGCCTCGCCGGGACGACTCCGCCCGCGACCGCACGCTGGCGGGGTGCCGCCGTGCCTGTCCAGCAGGTGCCGCGTCGGGAGACGAGGCGGCGGAGCCAGAGTTCTGTGGACGCGAGGTGCGCCAGGCCGTCCAACGGAAGCGGTTCGCCCTCCGAAGCGGCACGCAGGGCCTTCCGTACGACGCGTGCCTCGACCAGGCCCGCGTCGGCGAGCAGGGGCGCGTCGAAGAGAGCGATCAGGTCGGGGAGGGCAGTGCGCAGGCCGGTGAGGGCGGTCGCGTTCGAGGTGGCGAGGGAGGGGGTGCCCCAGCCCGGCGGCAGCTCGTGGATGCCCGCGCCCGCGAGCACCCGGCGCAGGATCGCGGCGCGGGCACCCGGCTGGACCCGGAGCGATTCGGGGAGCGCACGGGCGGCACGCACCACTTGGTTGTCGAGGAACGGCGCGTGCAGCCGCTGACTGCGGTTCTCCGCGGCCTGCTCCAGGATCCGGTGGTCGGCTGCGTACCGGGCGAGGGCGGCCCGGGCGCGGGCCTCGCCCGGGCGTTGGACGGACGTGGGGCGGATCGCCGCCTCCTGCAGACGGACCGACACTTCGGCGAGCGCCTCCCCCGTCAGCCAGCGTGCGGCGGGCCCCGGCCGTGACCAGGCGAGGGCGGCGAGCGAGGCGTCGGCGGGGGTGTCGAGGTCGGGGGTGTGGCGGTTGGCGTCCGGCAGCAGGTCGGCCGCCGTTTCCAGGCCGGCGCGGTACGACGTACGGGACAGGCGGCGGGCGGCGCGGTAGACGGTCAGCGGGACGAAGAGGGAGTGCGCGGTCGGGCCCTCGGCCCTGGCGAGAGCCGCGACCGGCCGCAGCAGGTGGCGTCGGCGCCGGTCCATCAGCAGATCGGCGAGACGGGCCGGGTGGGCGTCGAGCACGTGCCGGGCGCCGCCGCCGACGAAGTGGTCGGCGCTGCCGGAGGCGAGGCGGCGGCGGTGGCGTTCGGAGACGACGAGGGACGGGGCGGGTTCATCGGTGAGCGGACCGACGCCCAGATCGGCGTAGGGCAGGGCTTCTTCTCCCGCGGCGACGACGACATGGTGCAGGCGCGGGTTGGCGGCGATGACGCGGGCACGTTCGAGTTCGTCCTCGTGTCCGCGTGTGGTGAGGTCGTTGAAGGTGACGGCGAGCAGCCGCTCCCCCGCTCCTGCGCCGTGGCCGAGGAGGGTGCCGGGCAGGCCCGGCAGTCCGGCTGCGAGCAGGGCGAGGGTGGCGGAGGCGCTGCCTCCGGAGAGGTCGGCGCCGATGCCCGGTACGGGCGCGCCACGGGCGGCGCGCCGTTCGGCGGGCCCCATGCCGGGAACCGGGCCGGGGTCGGGCGGCAGGGTTTCGGGGGCGTGGCGAGGGGCGGTGAGCCTGGCGCGTACGGCCTCGACGAGGGCGTCTCGCACCCCGTCGACGGCGCTGACCGGGTCGACTTGGGCCGCGGCGACGGCGAGGGAGGCCACGGCCTCGTACCCGGTGATCTCGCGCGAGCCCTCGCGGAGGATGAGGGCGTGCCCCGGCGGAATGCGCTTCACTCCGGCGTACGGGGTGCCGTCGCGGAGCGCCTCCGGTGTTTCGGGGCAGGCGAGCAGGGTGGCCAGGTGACCGATGTCGAGCTGGGCCTCGATGAGGTCGGCCAACGGCAGTGCGGCGGTGGCGTACGCCGTACCGCCTGCCCAGGGCGTGTAGAAGACCGGGCGGGCTCCGGCGAGGTCCCCGAGGACGGTGATCCGGCGGCCGACCTGGACGACGGTCGTGTAGCTGCCGGGCCAGGAGGTGAGATGGCGCAGGGCTCCGCCGCGGGCGGCGAGGAGGCCGGAGCGCAGTTGTTCGTCGGTGGCGCCGCAGCAGCCGAGGACGGCCATGCGTGCG
Source organism: Streptomyces sp. NPDC058051 (assembly GCF_042885475.1). NCBI lineage: Bacteria > Bacillati > Actinomycetota > Actinomycetes > Kitasatosporales > Streptomycetaceae > Streptomyces > Streptomyces sp. NPDC058051. Next base: position 124,658 of record NZ_JBHVRW010000024.1, on the reverse strand, counting down.
GTGGGCGCGCCTTCGGCGGTCTGGACCGTGCTGATACGGATCTCGTCGGGGCGCCAGTCACCGACGGCCCAGAGCGGATCGGGGTCGCCCCACAGGAGTTGGGAGCCCACAGGGTGCATCGTGCGCCCCTCGTCGGCGGCGCCGACGGCACCGGCCGTGCCGAAACGCGCGGCGATACTGCTCCACCCCACCAACCAACGCATCGCCGCCTCCACAGGCTGTGGACAAAACGGCGCAGCAGGGAGTCATTGGGAGAACTGCGGTAGCAAGCAGCGCCGTTGCGACCATGCTGCCACGACAAAGGCGCACAGGAGGGGCTACGGACGGCGCACGTCGCAAGCGCATGCGCCCCTGGCAAGGGCCGGAGCGACGCGGGCGGCGGACGGACGCCCGCCGGACGGCAGCCGACGACGGCTTTCCCGCGGGCCGGCCGGAGTGAGGGGCGCGCACGGCGACCGTTTCACCAAAAGACCTACGCGTCCGGCGTGTTGACGTCCCGCACGGTCGGGATCGACCGGCCGGGATCCAGTCACACCCCGAGCCACCCCCGGATCGTTGAGGGGTAACCTCCGAACGGTCGACGGGATGTCCGCGAATCGGTCGGCCGAACCTCGGCCGACCGACAGCATTCGGCCATTCTCGGCACACGTCGCAACCCGGCGACAGAGAAACACTCACACCATAAGTCTCTTTTTAACCCGCTTATCCCTTGATCCCTTCCCACATCCTTCCCGAGTACTCCGCCGGCCGCGGGAGATCATCACCGGGCCGGCGGGTGGCCCCGGCACGGGCCCGGCGCCCAGCCCTCCACGGGCCCCAACGCACAGTCCGGGAGGTGTTGTTCACCTCCCGGACCGGTCCGCCGCCTGCGGGGAATGAGGCGGCAGTGTCCCCCAGCCCACTGAGTCCCAAGCAGTGGGCCGACCCACGCAGCACCTATGGAAGCGCTTCCGAATCGGCCGTACGAGAGCGCACGGCCGGGCGCACGGCCACACACCAGGAGCACGTGCGGGACTCGGCGCGCGGCTCCGCCGCCACGTCCGGACGACACCTCCGGAAGCGCGGAAACAGCGCGCCGACCGGGGCACACGGCCGGTCCGACCGGCGCCCGAGCGGCGCGAGCGGGGTCCGGTCCACGGCAGGGCCCGGTCGGCACCCGGGCAGGGTCCGAGCCGGCGCGCGACGCCCGAACGGCATCGCGGCGGCACCGCGGCGGCATCGCGGCGGCCGGAGCAGCACCGCGAAGACCACTCACGTCCGCACGGACAACAATCCCGCCATACGGACGTCTGCCCCTTAACGGTAGGGATGCGGCGAACTACGCTGGGTTTACTGAGGTTCTCGGCAGGAGGCATATTCCTCGGGGCTCGGCCATATGCGTGTGCGGCCGGAGTGCCGGGGTTCGTCCCTGGGGAGGACACGGTACGAATGCCGCGCGCCGCAACGGTGACGCGGCTGCCGTCTGTGTGTCGAGGGGTGGCCATGTCCAGGGAGCTACGCGGACCGAACGAGAAGCTCGGAACCGTTCTCGCCCTCGCGGGAATCAGTAACGCCGGGCTCGCCCGGCGGGTCAACGACCTCGGGGCGCAGCGCGGTCTGACACTCCGGTACGACAAGACGTCGGTGGCCCGGTGGGTCTCCAAGGGCATGGTGCCGCAGGGCGCCGCGCCCCATCTGATCGCGGCGGCGATCGGCGCCAAACTCGGCCGGCCTGTCCCGCTGCACGAGATCGGGCTCGCGGACGCCGATCCGGCGCCGGAGGTCGGGCTGGCCTTTCCGCGCGATGTGGCCGAGGCGGTCCGTTCCGCGACAGAGTTGTACCGGCTGGATCTGGTCGGGCGGCGAGCGGGCGGCGGCGGGATCTGGCAGTCGCTCGCGGGCTCGTTCTCGGTGAGCGCATACGCAACGCCTGCCTCCCGCTGGCTGATATCCCCCGCCGACGCGTCAGTGGCGCGCGATGCGACAGCCGCCGGGGCGGCCGTCGCCGGCACCCAGGGCGCACGGGGCGCACGCCCGGGCGCAGGGGCGCAGAGGGCTCCGGGCCGCGCGGGCACGACGGCGGTGAGGCGTCCGGACGCGGAGTCCGGTGCGCCGGGCACGACGGACACGATGAGCACTTCCGGAGCGGAGGGCACTTCCGGAGCGGAGGGCACTTCCGGTGTGGGGGGCACGGCCGGAACAGCGTCGGACGCGGCCGCTCAGGGACCATTGGGCGCGCAGACGCCCCCCGGCCCGCACACAGCATCCGGAGCGCAGGCCACGTCAAATGCTCAGGCGCCACAGGCTGCACAGACAGCACAGACAGCGTCGAATGCTCAGGCGGCACAGGCCGCTCATGCAGCGCTGGGAACCTCAGGGTCTGTGGGGACGGGATCTGCGGGGACGCAGCGGGCGCCGTCCATCCCCGCCCAGCCGGGCCCGGAGGCGGCGTCCGTACCCGCGCCTGCCGGCGCGTCCTGGACCGCGACCGTGAACGCGAGCGCCATCTCCCGACTGCGGGTCGGCCACAGCGATGTCTCCAAGCTGCGAGAGGCGGCCCAGGACGCCCGGCGCTGGGACTCCAAGTACGGCGGTGGGGACTGGCGTTCCTCCATGGTTCCCGAGTGCTTACGCGTGGACGCCGCGCCGCTGCTGCTCGGTTCGTACAGCGACGAGGTGGGCCGTGCGCTCTTCGGCGCAGCGGCCGAGCTGACCAGGCTCGCCGGTTGGATGGCCTTCGACACCGGCCAGCAGGAGGCCGCGCAGCGCTACTACATCCAGGCGCTGCGTCTCGCGCGAGCCGCGGCCGACGTACCTCTCGGCGGTTACGTACTCGCCTCGATGTCGCTGCAGGCGACCTACCGCGGCTTCGCCGACGAGGGCGTCGACCTCGCGCAGGCTGCCGTCGAACGCAACCGGGGGCTCGCCACGGCCCGCACCATGAGCTTCTTCCGCCTGGTGGAAGCGCGCGCCCATGCGAAGGCGAACGACGCGCCGGCCGCGGGGGCCGCGCTGAAGGCCGCCGAAGGCTGGCTGGAACGGTCCCGGGAGGGCGATGCGGACCCGTCCTGGCTGGGCTTCTACTCGTACGACCGGTTCGCGGCCGATGCCGCGGAGTGCCACCTCGACCTGAAGTCGCCCCGGCAGGTGCGACGCTTCACCGAGCAGGCTCTCTCCAGACCCACTGAGGAATTCGTCCGTTCGCACGGGCTGCGGCTCGTGGTGTCGGCCGTGGCCGAGCTGGAGTCGGGGAATCTGGACGCGGCCTGCGCGGCGGGCACCCGGGCCGTGGAGGTGGCGGGCCGTATCTCCTCGGCACGGACCACGGAGTACGTGCGCGATCTGCTGCACCGGCTCGAACCGTACGGGCATGAGCCGCGCGTCGCGGAGCTGCGCGAAAGGGCGCGGCCGCTGTTGGTGGCGCCTGCGTAACCGGACCACCAGGACCGGCCGGCACGCGCCCCCGGCACCACCTCCCGGCACACTTCCCCCCTGTCCTGTCCTGTCCTGTCCTGCCCTGTCCTGCCCTGTACGAGCCGTCCGCGAGCCGCGCACGATGCGTAGGGAGCCGCATACGGACCGTGTCACCTCGGCGTCTCCGGGGCGTACGGCCGGTGTCCGGCGTAAGGATTCGGCGCCACGCTGGGCTTCGCTGGTTTGAGTACGTTGTCAGTGGGTCAGTGCACTATCGGGGTGGGAGGTGGCGTGATGATGACGCACGCGGCGTACGACTGCGATGTGCTGGTGATCGGCGGCGGAATCGTCGGTCTGTCGACCGCGTATGCGATCACGCGCACCGCTCCGGGCACCCGGGTGACGGTGCTGGAGAAGGAGTGGGGCCCCGCCCGTCACCAGACCGGGCGCAACAGCGGAGTGATCCACAGCGGTATCTACTACCGCCCCGGCTCGCTCAAGGCCCGTTACGCGGTGCGCGGCGCCGCCGAAATGGTCGACTTCTGCGCCGAGCACGGCATCGCGCACGCGGTGACCGGCAAGCTGATCGTCGCGACCGAGCGGTCCGAGCTGCCCCGGCTGCACGCGCTGATCCAGCGCGGCCGACAGCACGGACTGCCGGTGCGCGAGCTGGGGCCCGCCCAGATCTCGGAGTACGAGCCGCAGGTGCGCGGGCTCGCCGCGATCCGCGTCGGAACGACCGGGGTGTGCGACTTCGGGGCGGTCGCGGCGCGGTTCGCCGCCGAGGTGAGTGAAGCGGGCGGAGTGATCCGTTACGGGGCGGAGGTCACCGCGATCGACCGGCGCCCCTGGGGCGTGGCGGTGCGTACGGCGGACGGCCCGGTGGTGCGCGCCCGGGTGCTCGTCAACTGCGCGGGGCTGCACTGCGACCGGGTGGCACGGCTCGCGGGAGACGACCCGGGCGTGCGGATCGTGCCCTTCCGGGGGGAGTACTACGAGCTGGCGCGGCCGGAGCTGGTGCGTGGCCTGGTCTATCCGGTGCCCGATCCGGCGTTCCCGTTCCTCGGCGTGCATCTGACCCGGGGCCACGACGGCAGCGTCCACGTCGGGCCGAACGCGGTGCCCGCGCTGGCCCGCGAGGGCTACGGCTGGCCGGTCGTACGCCCCCGTGAGGTGGCGGAGACCCTGGCCTGGCCCGGCACCTGGCAGATCGCGCGCAGGCACTGGCGGTACGGGGCGGGCGAGGTGCGCCGTTCGCTGTCGAAGCGGGCCTTCACGGCAGCCGTGCAGCGGCTGTTGCCCGAGGTCACGGATTCCGATCTGCGGCCGGCCCCGGCCGGGGTCAGGGCGCAGGCCGTGCTGCGGGACGGCACCCTGGTGGACGACTTCCTGATCCGCGAGGCCCCGCACACCGTGCACGTACTCAACGCCCCGTCGCCCGCCGCGACGGCCTCCCTGCCCATCGGGCGGGAGGTGGCACGCAGGGCGCTGCTCCAGGCACGGGAGACGGGATGGAAGCCTCCCGCCGTAGAATCGGGGCATTGTGTCTGAGTCCTTGAACCCCTCCGCGCTTCCTTCCGCAGATCCCTCCGCGCATCCGTCCCGCCCGACGCCCGGCGAGACCGAGACCGCGACCGGGACGAGCACTGCCGACGCCGAGACGGGCACCGCTTCCTCGGCCGACACCCCCGCCGCTGCCACTGCCGCGGCCCCCGCCACTGCCGCTACCGCTGCCGCTGCCGGGATTCCGGACGAACTGCGCGCCGCCTCCTTCGAGCGGCAGCGCAGGCTGCGCCAGGAGCCACGCTTTCCCGGCGGACCCGCGGTCGATCCGGCCGGGTCGCACCACGAGCGCCGCATCCGCAGCTTCCAGCCGCGCCGCAGCCGTGTCACACCCGGCCAGGAGGACGCCCTGCTGCGGCTCTGGCCGAAGTGGGGCCTGGACATCGACGGACAGCACGTCCTCGATCTGCCCGAGCTGTTCGGCGGCCTCCCGACCGTGCTGGAGATCGGCTTCGGCATGGGCGAGGCCACGGCGCAGATGGCGGCCGACGACCCGGGCACGGGCATTCTCGCCGTCGATGTGCACACCCCCGGCCAGGGCAATCTGCTCGGTCTCGCGGACCGGAACGGCCTGTCCAACATCCGCGTCGCCAACGGTGACGCGATCATCCTGCTGCGCGAGATGTTGAAGCCGGATTCGTTGGACGGACTGCGGGTGTACTTCCCCGACCCGTGGCCCAAGAAGCGCCATCACAAGCGGCGGCTGATCCAGCCGGAGTTTCTCGATCTGGCGGCTCAGCGGCTGAAGCCGGGAGCCGTGATCCACTGTGCGACCGACTGGGAGCCGTACGCCGGACAGATGCTGGAGGCGCTGACCGCGCACCCCCTTTTCGAGAACACCCAGGCGGACGGCGGCTATGCGCCGCGCCCCGCCTTCCGGCCGTTGACCCGGTTCGAGGGACAGGGCCTCGACAAGGGCCACGTCGTGCATGATCTGCTCTTCGCCCGCCGCTGAGACCTGGCCCTGACCCTGGCCCTGACCCTGGCCCTGCCCCTGGTCCTGACCCTGCCCCTGGCCCTGGCCCACTGCCGGAAGCCGCGCACGCACGGACAGCGGATCCGCGCCGCCGCCAGTCCGGCGCGCGGACCAGCTGCAGGCCCCGCGCACGGACCACCTGTGGGCCCGGCACGGGCCGACGGCGGGCCTCCGCGCGGAACCTGCGCGGTGACGGGATCCGACGGGCCGGCCCCTCGCCCCATGGTCAGCTGTCAGTGCTGCTGGTTAGGGTCGTCACGTGGTGTCCGACGGGTCTGTCCAGCAACGGCAGTCGCAGCCGGCCGTCCCGCTTCTGGAGGAGCAGCGGGTCGGCGAGATTCTGGCTGCCGTGCCGGAGCGCAGACACTGGCGCTACCGGCCGCGCCGCGTCGGCATGGTGTGGCGCAGCAAGGCGTTCCGTGTCTCGGCCGTGTGCACGGTCCTGGCACTGTGCGCTCTGGCGATCCTGGCCCTGGTCCGCGATCAGACGGGTACCGAGGGGTTCCTCGTCGGGCTGGGTCTTGCCGTGCTGCCCGTCCCGCTCCTGATGGCGGCGTTCCGCTGGCTGGACCGGGTGGAACCGGCGCCGTGGCGAAATCTGCTGTTCTCCTTCGCCTGGGGTGCGTTCGCGGCCGCACTGGTAGCGATCATCGCGAATTCGTTCGCGACCCATTGGATAGCGACGGCCACCGCCGACCCGGCGGACGCCGACACCCTTGGTGCCACGGTCATAGCGCCGGTCATCGAGGAGAGCGCCAAGGCCGCCGCCGTCCTGCTGATCTTCCTGTTCCGAAGACGGGAGTTCAACGGGATCGTCGACGGCGTCGTCGTCGCCGGCTTCACCGCGAGCGGTTTCGCCTTCACCGAGAACATCCTCTACCTGGGCAACGCCTTCGGTGAGGACCAGCAGATAGGAACCTCGGGCGTCGTCTCCGTGACCGCTGCGACGTTCTTCGTACGGGCGGTGATGTCGCCGTTCGCTCATCCGCTCTTCACGGTGCTGACCGGAATCGGTTTCGGGCTCGCCGCAGTCAATGCGCGGCGCCGCAGGATCCGCCGGATCGCGCTGCCGCTGCTCGGTCTCGTCCTCGCCATGGGCATGCACGCCCTGTGGAACGGGTCGGCCTCCTTCGGCCCGTACGGCTTCTACGCCGTGTACGGGGTCTTCATGGTCCCCGTCTTCGGCCTGGTCACCTGGCTGTCGATCTGGTCGCGTCAACGGGAGCTGCGGACACTCGCGGCCGAATTGCCGGCCTACGCGGCGGCCGGCTGGCTGACCCCTGCCGAGCCGCTCGCCCTCTCCTCAATGCGGGCCCGCACCGTGGCACGCGACGCGGCACGCCACCGACACTCCGTCCAGGCTCAGGAAAGCTGGGCAGGCCCGTACGGCCCAGGAATCAGCCCCGGGCCCGGGGCGGCGCACGCATACGGGCCGGGATACGCGGCGGCGTACGCGGCGCCCCGACGTGGGCCATCAGCGCAGGTCGCAGCACATGTAAAAGCACAGGCGAAGGCTCATGGCAGAGCCGCTGCCCGCACCGTCGCCGAGTACGAGTCGTTCGCGACATCACTGGCTTCGCTGCGTCGGCAGGCCCGCCGCGGCGTGGCGGGTCCGGACTTCGCGGAGCGCGAGCTGGAGCTGCTGCACCATCTCTGGCAGCGGAGGGACGTGGCCGCTCCCGCCCTCATGTACGCCGCGCAGGCGACGGGCCGCCTGCGCCCCCACCTGCCGACGGCTCCGTACGGGTACCGGCACCCGTTTCCGCAGCACACGCAGAACGGCGGCTACGGCTACAACCCTTATCTGAACCCGCCCCGGCCTCAATACCCCTACCGGCCGCCGTCTCCGTGACAGGGCTCAGGACCCAGGAGCGATGACGCACCCGGAATCGCACGCATGCCCCGCGCGTGCTGCCCCAGAAGCGCGGGGCTCCTGGGGCAGGCAATTGGTGCACGGCCGTCCGCAAGCGACGAAGGACGAACGGCAACCGCGAACGGCGAACAGCCAACAGGGCCAACAGGGCCAACAGGGCGAGGAGTCCTGAACGTCCTCGTCAGGCGGATGCCTCGGTGAGGTCGGCCAGTTCCTGCTCGGTCAGCGAGAGATCGGCGACGGCCACCAGCGCGGGCAGCTGCTCGACTGTACGGGCCGAGGAGATCGGCGCGGCGACGGTGGGCCGGGACGCGAGCCACGCCAACGCAACGGTCGCGATCTCCGCGTCGTGCTCCTGAGCGACCCTGTCGAGCACGGCCAGGACCTTCGGCCCCCGTTCCGACTCCAGGTACTGGCCGGCCTTCTCGGCCCGTGCGCTCTCCACCGAGGCGCCCGGCCGGTACTTGCCGGTGAGAAAGCCGGAGGCCAGGGCGAAGTACGGCACGGCGGCGAGCCCGGCCCGCGCGGCCGTGTCCTGGAGTTCGCCCTCGTACGTGTCGCGGGAGACCAGGTTGTAGTGCGGCTGCAGGGCGACGTAACGGGCCAGGCCCTCGCGCTCCGAGAAGTCCAGGGACGCCTGAAGCCGCGCGGGGCTGATGTTGGAGGCGGCGATCTCCCGGACCTTGCCCTCCTTCACCAGCTGGTCGAGGGCGGTGATGATCTCCTCGACCGGGACGGTCTCGTCATCGAAGTGCGTGTAGTACAGATCGATGTGATCGGTGCCGAGCCGGCGCAGCGACTCCTCGGCCGCGGCCTTGATGGTCGCGGCGGAGAGCCCCTTGTACGAGGGGTGGGCGCCGACCTTGGTGGCGACGACGATGTCGGAACGGTTGGAGCGTGCCGCGAGCCACTTGCCGATGACGGTCTCCGACTCGCCGCCCTCGTTGCCCGGAGCCCAGGCGCTGTAGGCGTCGGCGGTGTCGATGAAGTTGCCGCCCGCCGCGGCGTAAGCGTCCAGAACGGCGAACGAGTGCGCCTCGTCAGCCGTCCAGCCGAAGACGTTGCCGCCGAGTGCGAGCGGGAAGACCTGGAGATCGGAAGGGCCCAGCTTGCGAAGAGAAGTCATAAGCGGCATAACGAATTCCGGCTGTTCCGCTATTCCGACGCACGGGTGACCGTTCCACTGCCGACCGGGCGTCGAGTCCCTGCGCCGGGCCCCGGCCCCGGGCCGCGGTTCTGACAGAACCGGACACCGCGGCCTCGACTCCGACAGAACCGGCAGCCCTGACGTCGGGGGGTGAGCGTCAGGACTGCCGGAGTTCAACAACCGGTGAACCGGTTCGGATCACGCGGGTGGGGAGGGGCGGGTCGGCCGATCAGGGGGTGAGGCCCTTGTCCCGCAGCCAGGCCATCGGGTCGATGCCCGTGCCGTCGGGGGTGTGGACCTCCAGGTGGAGGTGCGGGCCCGTGACGTTGCCGGTCGCGCCGACCCGTCCGATGGTGTCACCGGTGGTGACCTTCTGCCCGACGCTCACGCCGATCGAGGACTGGTGGCAGAACCACAGCTCCGTACCGTCCTCAAGCTCCAGCACCGTGCGGTAGCCGTACGAACCGGACCAGCCTGCCGACGTGATGGTGCCCGTGTGTATGGCCTTGATCGGGGTGCCGGTCGGCGCCGCGAAGTCGAGACCGGTGTGGTACCCGGAGGACCACATCGAGCCGGCCTGGCCGAACGTCGAGGTGATCGTGTACGAGGAGGTCGGGATGGCGTAGCTGGCGGCCAGCTTGGCAAGCCGCAGTGCCTCGGCCTTCGCCTTGGCCTCCTCTTCCGCCTTCTTCTTCTCGGCGGCGGCCTTGGCCTCGGCCGCGTCCTGCTGCTTCTTGGCCTCGGCGGCGGCCTTCTCCGCGGCCTCCTTCTCCTGAGCCGCCTTGGCCTCGGCGTCGGCGGCGTCCTGCTGCTGCTCGGCCTGCTGGAGGATGCGGGCGCGAAGGGCCTCGCCGGCGTCCGTCGTGCCCTGCTCGGCGTCGACCGCGGTGAGGCCGGCAGTGGTGAGCGGGGCGGCAGCGGCGGCGATCTCGGCCTTGTCGGCCTCGGACTCGCCGGAGAACAGGGAGCCCACACCGGGAAGGGACTTGGCGTCGGGAAGGTTGTTCGTGATGGCGTCGGGAAGGGAGATGGAGACCGGCGGCTTGCTCTGCGCGCTGGCCATGCCGCCCGCGCCGACCGCCGCGATGACGCCGACCCCGAGCACCGTGGAGCTACGGGCAAGTCCGTTGCGCTGCTTGGCGACGCGGTGCTTGCCGCGCACGGGGCGGACGGACTCCTCGGTGGGGTTCCACTCGTCCCAGCTTCGGGCGGGCTCACCATGCTCGTCGGCGCGGAGGTCGCCGCCGAACTCGGGGTTGAAGCCGCCGGGCCCGGTGCCGTAATCGGCGCCGAACGCCGTTCCCGTCCCGGCGGTTCCGTAACCGGAACCACATCCTGATCCAGAGTCAGCGCCGAAGTCGGAACCGAACTCGGGGTTGAAGCGCGAGGGGGACTCGGGGGCAGGCTTGTTGGACGCCACGGGGGCGCACTCCTTTCCTTCCTTCTCGCCTACCGGGTTAGCTGACGGGTTCGGAGCAGGAAGGTCTCCTACGGACGCCACTGCCTCTCACGAGACACAGGTGTCCGATTCACCCCATGTAGGTGGTTCCCCGGTTCCCTTGCGGAATTCGGCGCTCGCGCACGGTGCCGCCACTGACGACGGCTGGGACGACCGCGCTGCGTTATCGAACGTTAATAGACGCACGGGCCTGATTCCAAGCCGTTCCCACTGATCGTTCACGTCTTTGGCCTGGACTTTACTGGACAAAATCGCGCGTAACTGGATGAGTTAATTACCCTTCAGCCACTACCGGGTTTCTGACGTTGCGTCAACTGTTATGCGGAGCGACGCCTTTCGATTACGCACGGTGGCATCGCGTGCCGATGTCACCGCCGGACCGCACGACGCGCACCCCACTAAACGCCCGCCGACACCGCCACCCCCACACCCGCACGCCCCACAAGCCCCCCGCCCCCGCCCGTCACATCTCGTCCACGCCCACGATCCTCACGGTCCTGCGCCGGTCCGGCTGCCCCTCCGCGGGCCGTATGACCGCGAGCAGCGCCATGTCGTCAGTCGTCTCGCCCCCCGTATGGCGCCGTACGTCATCGGTCAGCGCGGACAGCAGCTCCTCGGGCCCCGGGAAGATCCGTCCACGCAACCGGGCCGCCGGATCGTAGAAGACTCCCTCGGTATCCCTCGCCTCGGAGAGACCGTCGGTGTAGAGCAGGAGGGTCGTCCCGGCCGGCAGATCCCACTCGTCGGCCCGGTCGGGCCACGCCCCCAGCCCCATCCCGAGCGGCAGCGCGGGCGCCGTGGGCCGCAGCACCTCCAGTGCCCCGTCCGAGTGCAGCAGGATCGGCTCGGGGTGACCGCGGTTGACGACCCGCACCCGGTTCACCCCGGACGGGATCTCGGCCAGTACCGCGGTGATGAAGCCCTCGACGGCATCCAGCCCGCCCCGCGTCCCCTCCCGCGCCAGTGCCCGCTCCAGCCGCTGCGCCACACCCTCCAGCGAACGCTCCTGCTCGGCCGCCTCCCGGAACGCCCCGATGACCACCGCCACCGACTCGACGGCGTCGAGCCCCTTTCCCCGTACGTCCCCGACCACCAGCCGCACCCCCTGCGGGGTGTCCGTCACGGCGAACAGGTCACCGCCGACGAACTCGTCCGCCTGCGCCGCCTCGTACCGCGCCGCCACATGCAGCCCGCCGATCCGGTCGGACGGCTTCGGCAGCACCGCCCGCATGGCGGTCTCCGCGATGACCCGCGCGGAAGCCAGCTGCTCGTTGCCGCGCCGCACGACCGTGTTGATCACGACCGCGAGGACCGAGACGGTGACCAGGGTGAGCAGTTCGATGAGTGGGACGACCAACGGCAGCTTGTTGTTGTACACGCGCAGCACGATGACGGCCAGCGTCGCGGCGATACCGGTGCGGATGGTGCTGCGCAGCGAGAAGAAGGGTGCCGCGATCAGGGGCGCCGCCACGAAGAGCGGAATGGCGGTGAAGGTCGGCGGCGTGAAGGCGTCGAACACCACTCCGCCGATGATCATCAGGGCGGGCAGCTTGCGGACGAACCGCCGGGTGAGGGCTCCGCTGTCCTCGCCGTGTCCACCACGCCGCTTCAGCCGCTTCCCCACCTGTGCTCTCCTGCCCGGTACACGCGCGGCTGCGGACGGTACCGCGCCCACTCCCAGGCTCGCCGGAGCGACGTCGTGCGGCGAATCGTCATCGGCCAATGGGGTGCGCACGTGGCGCAGCTCACAGGCCGCCGGGTCTACCACTCCACGACACGCAGGCCGGGCGTACCGCGTGCGCAACACGGCGCAGACATGATTCAGGCCCGGCACGCGTCATGCGTGCCGGGCCTGAATCTTCAGTAGCGGGGACAGGATTTGAACCTGCGACCTCTGGGTTATGAGCCCAGCGAGCTACCGAGCTGCTCCACCCCGCGTCGGTGAATACAACTGTACGGCATGTCCAGCGCACTCATGACCACGCGCGCATCATGACCACCGACCGCACCACGACCACCGGCGCACCATGCCTGCCTGGCATCCCTCGAACCACCGTCCGCGCGCAGCCCTCGCGCCGCCCGCGCCCCGCTCAGTTCGTCTCGGTGATCCGTGGAGCGGTCTTCCCGGCGAACGACGCCGGCTTCATCGGGCTCGCGCCGCGCTGCAGCGAGTGGAGGATCGCGAGCCCCTGGCTGACGACGCCCGCCGCCATCTCGTTGACACCGTTGGTGCCGTTGAGGACGGTGAGGTCGGCCCCCGACATGCCGCGGGCGGCGGCGTCGGCCAGGGCGGGCAGGTTCTCCACGATGCGGTTGGCCGCGATGAGCTCCTGGTTGCCGTCGCGCAGCGAGGCCGCGCGCACACTGTTGGCGTCGGCCTGCGCCTGGGCGAGCGTCCGCTCGGTGTACGCACCGCCGTCGGCCTCGAACTGCGCCCGGTCACGGGCCGCCTCCGCGAGGGTGCGCTGGCGGTATGCCTCGGCGTCCGCCGGTCGCCTGACGTCCGCTTCGAGCCGTTGCGCGGCAAGTGCGGCCTGCCGTTCGGCCAGCGCGGTCTGCTCCTCGATGACCTCCTGCGAGGCCCTGGCCTGCGCGAGCGGCCCGGACTGCGCGGCACGGGCGTTGTACTGCTCGGTCTCGGCGAGGAAGCCGGCCCGCTTGATCGCGGTGTCCCGTTCGTACTCCGCCTTGAGCGCGGCGGCCTGCTGCTCGCGCTGGCTGGCTTCCTGGTCGGCCTTGGCCTCGGCGATCCGGGCCTGGCTGGCGACAGCGGCGGCGTGCGGGGCGGCGAGGTTGTTGATGTATCCGGTGGCGTCCTCGATCTCCTGGATCTGCAGGGCGTCCACCACGATGCCGAGCTTCTCCATCTCGCCGTGGCTGCCCGCGATGACCTCCTGGGAGACCCGATTGCGCTCGCGGATGATCTGCTCGACGGTCAGTCCACCGACGATGGAGCGCAGGTGGCCTGCGAAGATCCGGCCGACGAGCTCCTCCATCTGCTCCTGCTCGGTGAGGAAGCGCCGTGCCGCGTTGGCGATGGACACGGCGTCGTCGCCGACCTTGAAGACGGCGACGGCCCGGACGTTGAGGCGGATCCCCTGCTGCGTCACGCAGTCCTCGGTGATCTCCGCCTCGCGCAGCGCCAGGGAGAGCATGCGCACTTTCTGCTTCACCGGAAGCACGAAACTGCCGTGCCCGGTGACGATCCGGAACTGGGTTTCCAGCGTCTGCCTCTTGGAGCCGGATACGAGCATCGCCTCGTTGGGGGCGGGAACGTGCCAGAAGAACATCGGAAGACTCCTGCCGTACGTGACTGCTCGACGTACCCGCGTCGCCGCTCGACATCCCCGCGTCACCACACGATCGCGTCACCGCGTGACCGCGTGACCGCGTTGGAGGATCAGGACGGCAAGCGTTCCACGATCACGCTGCGCGCCGAGATCGAGTCGACGACAACGACGCGCACGTCCCTGTCTATCGACGTCGTCGACCATGCGGTGTAGGCCTCCGACCCGCCCCGCACAGCCACCAGTACTTCGCCCGGACCATTGGGCGGGATCGGCACCGTGACGCGGCCGATCGCCCCGACCGGGCTCCGGGCGGACTCATCAGCCGTGTGCATACGCCCTCGCGAGGATCCGTGCGTACGCCTGCTCACCACACCGCCGCTCACGCCGCATCTCACACCGCTTCATGAACACGAGGCGACCCCGCCTCCTGGAGGCTCGGGCCTCCCTCGACAATTCCACGGTACTCCGCACCCGCCGTGGAGGACCGCCCCCGGAGCAGGGTCTCCACGGCAACGGGCGAGTGAAGATATGCGGTGATATGACTTGTTTACGCTTCAGTCAGTCGACGTGATGCACTCGCGGTGATCAGGGAGTCGAACATGGACAACTACCCGCTGCTCAACCTCTTCTGGACCATGCTCTGGCTCTTCCTCTGGGTCATGTGGTTCTTCCTGCTCCTCAAGGTCATCACGGACATCTTCCGGAGCGACGACCTCGGCGGCTGGGGCAAGGCCGGCTGGCTGATCGTGGCCCTGCTCCTGCCGTACCTGGGCGTGCTGCTGTACGTGATCATCCGTGGCACATCCATGGGAAAGCGGGACATCAAAGAGGCACAGGAACGCGAGACGGCCTTCAAGGCGTACGTACGAGAGGCCGCCGGCACCTCCGACGCGGGCGGCCCGAAGAAGGGCGGGCACGTGGAGGACCTCACGAAGCTCGCCGAACTGAAGGACCGGGGTGCCATCACGGAGGAGGAGTACCAGCGGGCAAAGACGAAGCTCCTCGTCTGAACCCGCCCGGGCCTTCCCCCGGAGACCATCGAACCCCTCTCCCGGCCGGGTCCGAACTGCGGGCGGCGGCCCGGAGCCGCGCCTGCCCCGGCCGGAGCCGTCGGGGTAGCCTCCGGGCATGACCCGGCAACCCGACCCCGCGCCCGAGACCGCTACGACGGGCACGGAGATCACCCGCACGAACTGCCGACGCTGCGGCATTGAGGTACACGGCATCGATGGCCGCTACTCGTGCCCCCTGTGCGGCTGGGTGAACCACTGGAGCGAGGGCCACACAGAGCTGCCCACGGAGCGCGACGACAAGCGCAAGTAGCCCCGCCCCGACGCCAAATGGGACGGGTCAAGGCCTGAAGGGGGCGGCCATGTCCCCCGCCGCGCTCCATCCCGCTGTACCAACTGCGCCAACCACCGCAACGACCGAGGCCGCCGCCCCACCTGCCGACCGGTCAGGCAGGGCAGGAGCATCGGTGGAGCGTGCGCGCGGAACAACCTCGAACACGAGGAAGCCCCAGATCAGAAACCAGCTCTGACCTGGGGCGGAATCGTAGGCCGTGTGGGGCTCGAACCCACAACCAACGGATTAAAAGTCCTGGTCGAGGCGTGCTGGGTGGTTCCGAGCGCTGCTTCGGTGTCCGGAACCGCCTGGTCAGACTACGTGCGTGGCGATGCGTGGTTCGGCCCGAGATGGCTCGTGCCGTACCGTCCGCTCACGCATCGCTCACGCAAGAAGCCTGGCTGACGAGCAGGTTCGCCTCTGCTGGTCATGCTCATCCTTCTGGCCGGTGCGCGTCGGCCCACTGCTGTATGCCCGCTTACCCCTGTGAGAGGTCTGTACCTGCTCGGACATGAAGGTCGCCCCAGGGTGCCCAACTGCGCTGTGGCGGCATTCTCGGACCCCGAACTCCTGCCAGTACTTGCCCTTGCCGTGCCTGTCGGCCTCCTTGGGACCTGGCTTGACGTCGGGTGCCCTCTCCGGCTTCTGCTCGGCAGACTGCACGATGCGTGCGTGGTTCACGACTGAGTCGTGATGGCTTTAAGTTGCGCTATTCACAGGAGCGTTTGAGCTGTGACCACCTCTCACCACCAGCGACATTTCGCTTGCCACCCTGGAGTTCGAAATCCGGGTTTTCATGACGCAATAACAAACGTCTTCGATCCAAAGAGTCCGAAGCGCACTTAGTCGACTGATTGCCTCATGCCGGGCTTTTCGCCCAATTGATGAGCCGGGCCCACCAGCCACCCCTCGACCGGCTTGGTGAACTCTCTTGATGCCGAGGGACCTCTGCGTGTCGCGGCGACTCGCCCTGTCGGGCCGGCGCCAATTCCGATCGAGTCGCCGCCTCCACTGCGCGCATGCCCCTGCGCTCCGCAGACTCACAGATGCACCGCTGAGCTGTCGGCACGCCCATGAGCACGTGGTCCACATGCCTCCCGCAGCCCTCATAGGTCATCTTCCGGCACGACCGACAGACAGCACGCTGGCACATACATCCTTCTCCATTAGCTCTTCATTTAATATTCATGATATTCGCGCCACCATCACAAGAGGCTTCAGCATTTTCACCCTCTTCGCAAACAGCCGACTTGTATCAGCATGAGCCGCGGCCATGGAGTCGAATAGTGATTCAAGTGACTTGATTGTCGGTTGCAAATATCCGGACATGAGGGATAGACGCCACATATCCGTTGCGCGGAATATCTCACCACTTAGCGTCAAGTGGCTCGATTGAAAATACCCTGAATTTGCTCGGGACATCGAAACAGTGATTGCATCACGCCCGGTCGCGGAATGGAGGCACAGAGCCTTATTGTCACTGCCTGTCACCGCGTTGCTTTGCAGATCGTCGACCGAGCGCGACGAGGGCAAGAATCGAGAACGGCAACCGCTCTCCCCGAACGGGTGGCGTGCGCCGATCAGAAGGGAGCAACGTGAGTTGCTCACACGCCGCAGGATGCCCCCTTTTCCCCCTACTCAGGGCGAGCTTGCAAGGTTGGCGCGAACACTACTGCGACAGCGACGATCGGTGGCTCGACTGTGCGCGCTACCAGGTGTCACTCACCGGCGAGCGCGTGCCGATCGGCTTGCTGCCCAACGGAGCCCGTGCGCGACACCTCGAAGACGGCGCCGAGGCGGACCGATCCTGCGCCGCCAACCCAGGGAAGGTACCCCGGCAGGCCCCGCCACCACAGCCCGATCCGTGGTCATCGGAGGCCGCGTCCTGGTCCCAGCCGGCACCGGCCCGCCCCTATGAGCAGTCAGACCCTGGAACCGTGACACCGGGGGCCACGGCCCGCTTCGGGGCGACATCTCCGCCAGCGCCTGTCTGGCATCACGAACCGTCACCGCCCCCACGGATTCCCCAGCCCTCACACAGCCGCGCTCGACGAGCGCGGCAAGCTCCCAGCTCGAAGCGCGGCTGGTTGTCTCGATTTGCCGATTGGATGAGAGGACCCGCATGAGTACCTACTGGCCCTGGTGGGCGGGCGCTATCGGGCTCGCTCTGGTCACCATCAACTACACCCTCATCACCGACCGGTCTTTCGGGGTGTCGTCCGCGTGGGATCGTGTGTTGCACTGGCGCCGCGAACGCCACCTCGAGGAGACGGACGAGGAGTTCGCCGACGATCAAGCTCTCGTTGAGGCGCTCGCCGCTGCTACGGCGGAGCACTTCGGCACCGGCGCGTCCACCCTGCCGCAGGTTCCGTACGGGAATTCACAGCCACTCGAAGCGGATACCGAACCAGCGGCGAACGAGAGCCCCGCGGCCACGAGCCTGCGCCCGGCCCCGCTGGTCACCCAGGCTGCCCTGCTGATATCGATCTTCCTCGGCGGATTGATCGCCGCGGTCACCTCCGGGCGGTTCCATCTCCGCTACGACATGGGCCCGGGTTTTCGGAACCTGGTCACCGCCAATCCGACCACCATGATCGCCCTGCTGTTCGTGGGAGGCGTGCTGGTCGGCTTTGGCACTCGGCTGGCCGGTGGGTGCAGCTCCGGCCACGGACTCAACGGCTGCGGCCGTCTACGCCCGGTCAGCATCGTCGCGACCGCCGTGTTCTTCGGCACCGCCGTCGCGGTGTCGTTCCTCCTGTGGAAGGTGATCTGATGCGTACCCGGGGCGCGATTCTGCTGGCCAGCATCATCACCGGACTGGCCCTCGGCTATACCGTCACCAACATCGGCTTCGGCGATTACGCCGAGCTGAACCGCATGTTCACCTTCCAGGACCTGCGCATGTTCCTCTCCTTCGCCGGCGCCGTGGTGATCATCGTGTGCGCGTTCGCTCTGCTGCGGGTCCGCCGCACCCCAGGGCGGATCCACGCCGGCGTGATCCCCGGCGCGGTGTTGTTCGGTACGGGTTGGGCGATCTCAGGCGGGTGCCCTGCAATCCCGATCATCCAGGTCGCCAGCGGATACCTGCCCGCCCTGGTCACCATCGTCGGCGTCATCGTCGGTATCCGGCTGTGCCGCTGGGCCAACGCCCGATACTTCCACCTCGACCGCGGCTCCTGCGGGCTGTGACCAAGGGCGCCCACCGACACGAGCCGTGGAGGTAGAGGCTCTCGCTTTGACGATCCCCCGGCCTCACCGAGGTCCGCTACCGGGAGAACTACCGCGAGGAGCGACGCCTGGGCGAGGTCGCCTTCGGGTTGGCCCTCAGCTGGCTCCCGACGAGAGGCAGTTCTGTCTCCCCGGTCGCCCGCAGCCGTCACCTTGCCGACGTCCCACTGGGCGCAACCCGGGTCGGGGGACACGGCCGGGGAGGTTCTGCCGGCGTGGGCTGTACAGGGCCTGGGGCGTCGTACAGGTCTGGGCCGGTCCTGCGGAGACGAGAGATCCGGTCGAGCGCCTGTGCGGTGGAGACAAAGCCGCGGCAGAAACCGCCGCCGCGCTGGTGCCACATGCCCGTAGGGCCCCCTCCGTAGCCCCTGCTGTCGGACCGTCCGCTCACGCATCGCTCACGCACGAGGTCGGGGAAGACGGAGCGCCCCGACCGGATGAAACCGATCGAGGCACTAAGTAGCAGGTCAGAGGGGGTTATCCCGCGCTGCTGGCGGTAGGCCGTGTGGGACTCGAACCCACAACCAACGGATTAAAAGTCCGCTGCTCTGCCAATTGAGCTAACGGCCCTCGACGCTTCACCCCAGAGCATAGCCCGACGGGGCCCGGTCGCCGATCGGGTATCGGGTTGCCGGGCCCCGTCATGAGGGTTCAGCGGTGGGATCACGGGGTGCGGGCTGGGATTTTCGCGGCGGTCCTGCGGGGGTGATCCGGGTTGAGGAACCAGTGGCGGGCGGAGGCCAGCCACCAGGTCGCGGCGAAGCCGAGGACCACCAGGACGGCGATGGGGGCGTAGTTGAACGTCTCCCAGGTGACCGGCGAGACCTGCGGCAGCATGAAGAGCACCGTGATGATCACGACCCAGGTCACCGCGACGACCCCGATCGGGCGGGACCAGCGGCCCAGATGCCAGGGGCCCGGGACGAAGTCGTCGCCCCGGAGCAGGCGGAGCAGGGTGGGGATGACGTAGGCGATGTACAGGCCGATCACGGCGATCGAGGTCACCGCCGCGTACGCCGTGACGTTGATCAGGTACGGAAGGCCCAGGGCCAGGGCGCCGAGTGCGGCGAGCCAGACCGCGGCGACGGGAGTGCGGGTGCGTGGGCTGACCGTGTGCCAGACGTGCGAGAACGGCAGGGCCCCGTCCCGCGAGAAGGCGTAGATCATGCGGCTGTTGGCGGTCACGGACGCCATCCCGCAGAAGAGCTGCGCTCCGATGACGACGAGCAGCAGGAGCTTGCCCGTGGTGGCGCCGAGGGCGTCCAGGAGGATCTGGGCGGGCGGCGCACCGGTCGGGGAGTCCAGTGCCCCGTCGTACGACTGGATGGCGAACGTGAATCCGAGGAGGAGCACGAAGCCGGCGATCCAGGAGGTCCAGATCGACTGGACGATGCCGCGCGGGCCCGCCGTGGCCGCGTCGTGGGTCTCCTCCGTCATGTGGGCGGAGGCGTCGTAACCGGTGAAGGTGTACTGGGCCATGAGCAGACCGATCATCACGACGTAGAAGCCGCTGCCCCAGCCGGTGTTGTTCACGAACTCGGTGAAGACGAAGGACGCGGACTGATGCGAGTCCGGTACGAAGGTCAGGGCGCCGACGATGACGGCGACGCCGACGACGTGCCACCACACGCTCACACTGTTCAGGATCGCGACGATCCGTACGCCGAAGGTGTTGAGCAGGCCGTGCAGCAGCAGGATCGCGGCGAAGAGCAGGATCGTGCGGGTGGGCGTGACCTCGAAGTCGAACTGAAGGTTCAGATACGCGCCCAGGAAGGACGCCGCCCCGAAGTCGATGCCGGCCGTGACGGCGACCTGCCCGAGGACGTTGAACCAGCCCGTGAACCAGGCCCAGGCCGCGGCCGAGCGTGGCGGCGCCAGCCGGTGGGCCCAGAAGTAGAGGCCCGCCGAGGTCGGGTACGCCGAACAGATCTCGGCCATCGCCAGGCCGACGAACAGCGTCATGAGGCCGACACCGACCCAGCCCCAGGTGATGACGGCCGGTCCACCGGTGTTCATGCCGAAGAGGTAGAGCGTGAGGCAGCCGGAGAGCACCGAGATGATCGTGAACGAGACGGCGTAGTTGGAGAAGGCCGACATCCGGCGGGCGAGAACCTGGGTGTATCCGAGTTCGGCGAGCCTCGCCTCGTCGGACCCGGGTGAACCGGCCGGTGGCACAGGGGAGTTGATTGTCATGCCCCGAGCGATTCCCTCGCCGGGGGCATGGCATGTGCCGGAACGTGGCCCAAATACAACGCCCCGCGTCACGAGCCGTTCGCCGCACCCGGAAGCACCCGGAAGTACCCGGAAGTACCCGGAAGTACCCGGACATCGCCCTGGTGCGTCTGCCGGCCGGTGGCGGTCCGCGTACGGCCATCGCCAGGCCGCCGAAGGGCCGTCGAAGCACTGTCGAAGGCCGGCGGCCGGGGGAAAAGAGGAGCGGGGGCCCCCGGGCCGGGGGGGGGCGGGGCACGCAATAACTCAACAGGCCGACACAATAAACAGGAGCGCCGCAAACACGCAAGGAGGTGGGCGGGGAAAACGGGGT
>NZ_JBHVRW010000024.1:0-103830 GCF_042885475.1 Streptomyces sp. NPDC058051 | reverse complement strand
GCTCCGGGACCGGGCCGTGGTGTACGTGGACGGTGTCCGGAGGGGTGTGCTGAGCGACGGGACCGACGAGTGGGCCCGCTCCTCGAAGAACCTCAGCGGACCTTCACCTTCAGCAGGTCCGCTTCACCGCGTTCAGCCGTTGCGCTTCCAGCGCGGCTTGTCGTCGCGGCGGCCGAAGGAACCGGAGTTGGTGCCGGTGCCACGGTGGTCGTCGCGGCGGCCTTGGGGGCGGTCGCCTCCGGAGCGGAAGCCGCCCGACGGACGGTCGTCGCGACGGTCGCGGTTGAACGGACGGTCACTGCCACCGGAGCGGAACCCGCCGGAGGGGCGGTCGTCGCGACGGTCCCGGTTGAACGACGGACGGTCGTTGTCACGACGGTCGAAGGAACGGCCACCCGACGAACGGTCGTCACGACGGTCGTTGGAACGGAACCCGCCGGAGGGGCGGTCGTCACGGCGGTCCCGGTTGAACGACGGACGGTCGTTGTCACGACGGTCGAAGGAACGGCCACCCGACGAACGGTCGTCACGACGGTCGTTGGAACGGAACCCGCCGGAGGGGCGGTCGTCGCGACGGTCCCGGTTGAACGACGGACGGTCGTTGTCACGACGGTCGAAGGAACGACCACCCGACGAACGGTCGTCACGACGCTGGAAGCCGCGGTCGTCACGGCGGTCGTTGCCACCTCGGTAGCCGCCGCGGTCACCGCCACGGTCCCGGCGATCGAAGTTGCCGCGGTCGTCGCGACGGTCGTCACGGGCGGCGGGCTGCTCCGGTACGGAGACGGCGGCCTCGACGGCGGCCTCCGCCTCGGCGACGGCCTCGGCCACGGCGGCCTCGGGGTCGTCGCCCCGCTCACGCGCGGCACGGGCGACCAGGCGGTCGGCCTCCTCGCGCAGCTCGCCGGCGCGGCGCTGGACGCGCTCCAGCTGCCTGGTCAGGTCGGCGACCTCGCGCTCGGCCTGCTTGGCGGCGTTGTTCGCGGAGTCGGCCTGGACCTCGGTCAGCGAACGGGCGCCGGTGATCTCGGCGACCTCCGGGTCGAAGGCGCCCGCGCCACCCACGATGTGACGCGAGGCGTCGACGCCCGCGTCCTCCATGAGGCGGAAGATCTGGCGGCGCTGGTGCGGCAGCGCCAGCGAGACGACGACCCCGGACTTGCCGGCGCGAGCGGTACGGCCCGAGCGGTGCAGGTAGTCCTTGTGGTCACCGGCCGGGTCCACGTTGAGCACCAGGTCGATGCCGTCGACGTGGATACCGCGGGCGGCGACGTCGGTCGCGACGAGTGCGTTGACGTAACCGTCCTTGAAGTCGGCGAGCACGCGGGTACGGGCACCCTGCGTCATGCCGCCGTGCAGCGCGTCCGCCTTCACGCCCGCCTCGACGAGCTGCTCGGCGATGCGGTCGGCGCCCAGCTGGGTGCGGACGAAGATGATGGTGCGGCCCTTGCGGGCGGCGATGGCGGAGGTGACCGGCGCCTTGTCCTTCGGCTTCACGACGAGGACGTGGTGCGTCATGGTCGTGACGTTGCCCTGGGCGCTGTCGACCTCGTGGCTCACCGGGTTGTTGAGGTAACGCTTGACCAGCGTGCCGATCTCGTTCTCCATCGTGGCGGAGAAGAGCATGCGCTGACCGCCGACCGGAACCTGGTCGAGCAGTTCGGTGACCTCGGGCAGGAAGCCCAGGTCGGACATCTGGTCGGCCTCGTCGAGGACGGCGACCTGGACGTTCTCCAGGGAGCAGGCACCCCGGTTGATGATGTCGCGCAGCCGGCCCGGGGTGGCGACGAGGATGTCGACACCGCGCTCCAGCGCGTAGATCTGGTTGCCCATCGACGTACCGCCGCAGACGACCTTCATCTTCAGGCCGAGCACGTCGCCGTACGGCTGAAGGGCGTCCGCGACCTGCATCGCGAGCTCACGGGTCGGGGTGAGGATGACCGCGCGGGGCTTCTTCTTCTCCGTGTGGCCGCCGGCCAGCGTGGCCAGGGTCGGCAGACCGAAGGAGAGCGTCTTGCCGGAGCCGGTACGGCCACGGCCCAGGATGTCCTTGCCGGCCAGGGCGTCCGGGATGGTCGCTGCCTGGATCGGGAAGGGCGCGGTCACACCGTTCTGCGCCAGCTTGCGGACGATGCCCTCGGGCAGTCCCAGGTCGGCGAAGGTGATGGTCGGCTCGGCATCGGCGTCGGCGGACTCGGCCTGCTCGGCGTCTGCGGCGGACTCGACCTGCTCGGCGACCTGCTCGGCAGCCTGCTCGGCGACCTGCTCGGCCTGGGGGGCGTCGGCCTCTACGGAGTCGACGACAAGCTCGTCGTTCTCGACGTTCTCGGGCATGACGGTGTGGTCAGGACTGGAAATTGACATGCGAAATGCGAAACCTTCCGGAGTCTCGGCACGCGCCCGTAACTCCGTGATCGCAATTTCGACCGCCTCAATGCGGTCCAGCCACGGCAAGGGAGAGTACGCGCCACACGGCGCGCTTCTGTTTCGGCGCCGGGCAATGGGATCAAACGATCTACCACCATACGCACTCCCCCCCACATTGCGCAAACCGCCCTCCTCTACGCGCCCGCTAGACCGGCTCCACCTGCGGCGACACGTCCGGTGTCCGCATCAACGCCGGCTTCTCCAGCGCACTCATCGCGTCGTTGCGGAGCTGAGCCGCCGACGAGGCGGACGACTGCGGCGACGGCTCCGCGGGTTCCGGCTCCGGTTCCGGGGAACCGGGCGGCTCGGAGGCGGCCGGTTCGGACGGCGGCGATTCGGGCTGCTGCGGCACCCCGGGCGCCGACGGTGGGACCGAGGGGGCCGGCAGCCCGCCGCCCCGCGTCTCCCCGGGCCCGCCCGGCCCGGCGCCGGGGCGTACGCGGCCCGGCGAGTCCGGGGAATCGGCGGACGCGGAGCCGCTCGGCTGTGCCGATTCCGTCCGGTCGGCCGCCTCCCGTTCGGAATGTGCCTCCGCGCCGCCACCGGTGCGGGCACCGCCCGCGCCTGCCACGGTCTCGCCGTCCGGCCCGGCCACGCTCCCCTTCGGCTCGGACGACGGCGACGTCGCGGGTTTCCCTCCGTCGTCGCCGACGCTCATACAGCCTGTGGACGTGGCGACCGTCACTGCGATGACGGCCGCCCATCGGACGCGGGCGGACAACTGACGCACGGGAGGCACCTCCGGGAAGTACGAAGAGGAGACGGAGCGGTACGGAAAGGAAGGGGGCTCCGTGTCCAACTCCCGCGGCCCCGAGGGGGACACGCCCCGCGTCCGGCCCGCACACCTCCCGCACGCCTCCTGCGCGCCACCCGCACCGCGCGGGCCGGCGGTACCGCGTCGGCCGTGGGGCCCCGGCCGGCCAGGCCCCGGGACCACTTTCGGGGCAGGGACTCTCACCGGCGGGCGGCATCGCCGGCCGGTGCCCGGGGCCACCCGGTGGCCGTGTCGCCGGGGCGGGGCTCGCCCACCGGACCAGTCCGCCCCGCCAGATGTATCTCCGATCGACGATCGTCCCGGACAATGGCCCTGTGCTGGAGATGACGCGCGAGGCATTCGAAGAGCTGGTGAGTGAAGCCCTGGACCAGATCCCGCCGGAGCTGACGCGGGTCATGGACAACGTGGCCGTCTTCGTGGAGGACGAGCCCCCGGCTGACGACCCGGAGCTGCTGGGCCTCTACGAGGGAACCCCGCTCACCGAGCGCGGGGAGTGGTACGCCGGCGTCCTCCCGGACCGCATCACGATCTACCGGGGCCCGACCCTGCGCTTCTGCGAGACGCCGGAGGATGTCGTCCACGAGGTGGCCGTGACGGTCGTCCACGAGGTGGCGCACCACTTCGGCATCGAGGACGCACGGCTCCACGAACTGGGCTGGGGCTGACTCCCCCGCCTCCCCGGCCTCTCCGCCTCCCGGGTCTCCCCGGCCCCTCCCGCGACCTCGCCGTAAACCGTTTTGGCGATAGCTGCCGCCATCCCATATGCTTCTCACGTCCCCGACGCGCTGGAAAGCGCGCAGGTGGGCCCTTAGCCCTCATCGTCTAGTGGCCCAGGACGCCGCCCTTTCAAGGCGGTAGCACGGGTTCGAATCCCGTTGGGGGCACGCAACAAACGTGTGCGAGACTTGTCTCGCACACCGCTTGGTCCTGTGGAGCAGTTTGGAGTGCTCGCCACCCTGTCAAGGTGGAGGCCGCGGGTTCAAATCCCGTCAGGACCGCTGCAGCCTTTTTGAGCTGCGTGGCTGGGTAGCTCAGTTGGTACGAGCGATCGCCTGAAAAGCGATAGGTCGCCGGTTCGATCCCGGCCCCAGCCACCACCCGAAGGCCCCGTCCACCGGACGGGGCCTTCGCCGTGTCAGGTCTCTTCCCGCTCCCCCGAGTTCGCGCTCCGGCCGCGCCAGGCCCGTGCCGCCAGGACCAGCAGCACCACCAGGACCACGGCCACCAGCGCCGGCGCGTCCGGCACGTGCTCGCCGACGCGCTGGACCCGCTGCTCCACGGCGAACGACTTGTCCACATCCAGCAGTCCGGGCAGCGCCGTCGTCCCGTCGTAGGCAAGGAAGAGCGTGCCGAGGCCGATGAAGAAGAGCCCGGAAAGCAGCGTCGTGGTGTGGAGTTCGAATCGGCCGAGCCGGAAGGCGCGCCCCCGCAGCCACACGCGCCGGCCCAGGTCGAAACGTTCCCAGAGCAACGCGAGCAGAAAGAGCGGAGCCGCCATGCCCAGCGCGTAGACGGCGAGCAGCAGCCCGCCGTAGACCGGGCTGCCGCTGACCGTCGCCACGGTGAGGACGCTGCCGAGGATCGGACCCGCGCAGAAACCGGCCAGTCCGTATACGGCGCCCAGTGCATAGACCGATACAGCGGTGGTCGGGCGGATCCGGCCGCTGAGAGCGGCGATCCGGCGCGACGCGAAGCCCAGACCCACGATCTGCACGATGCCGAGCACGATGATCAGCCACCCCGCGCCGAGGACGAGCGCGTCACGATGGCGGTAGAAGAGACGCCCGGCGTACGAGCCCGCGGCGCCGAGCGGGACCAGGGTGGTGGCCAGACCGGCGTAGAAGATGCCGGTACGGGCCAGGAGCCGTGAGACGGAGTCGATGGAGTACGCGAAGAAGGCGGGCAGGAGGAGAGCGCTGCAGGGGCTGAGCAGGGCGAGCAGTCCGCCGAGGAAGGCCGCGACATAGCCGGCGTCCGCCGTCATTTCGCGCTGCCGTCGACGTTCTCGGCGTCCGTGCCACTCCTGGCGTCCTCGGCGTCCGTACCGCGCTTGGCGTCCTGCGTGGTGCGGGTCTTCTCGACCGCTGCCTCGATGACCCCGGCGAAGGTCTCCACCGACTGGGCCCCGGCGATCGGGCGGCCGTTGATCAGGAAGGACGGGGTGGAGGTCGCGCCGATCCCGTATCCCTGTTCCTGGTCCTTGCTCACCGCGGCGGACGCGGCGGAGCTGTCGGCGTCGCGCGCGAAGCGGTCGAGGTCCGCGACCCCGGCCTGCTGGGCGAGGGCCCGCAGCCGGTCCTTTCCGAACCCCTTCTCCTTGACGCCCTCGGCGTACGCGGCACGGTGGAACTGCCAGAAGCGGCCCTGCTGCCCGGCGGCCCAGGCGGCGCGGGCCGCGGCCTCGGACTCGGCGCCGAAGATCGGGAAGTTGCGCCACTCGATGCGCAGGGTGCCGTTGTCGACGTACTTCTTCACCAGGGCGGGTTCGGTGTCACGGGCGAACGTGCCGCAGTAGCCGCACTTGAAGTCGGCGTACTCGATGAGGACGACGGGCGCGTCGACCCGGCCCTGCGCGAGCTTGTCACCGGCGTCGCGCCGGGCGAGCTTTTCCAGCTCCGGATAGGCGCCGGCGTCCGGGGCCTCGGTGACATCGGCGACCGACGAGGAAGAGGAGGGCAAGGAGGCGGAGTGGTCGGGTGCGGTCGCCCGGTAGGAGACGAAGCCGAGCAGAGCGGCGGCGACGACGACTCCGGCGCCGTAGAACAGCGGCTTCCTGGACGACGGTGTGCGTGAGGACATGGACTTGGGCATGCGGGGCTCCGTGCTGGTGGTGCGGGAGGGAAGGGGTACGGCCGGTCGGAGCGAGGCCGTCTACACCCTCAGCACGGAGAGCTCGACCGGGGTGGGCGCGACGGCGGCGGGGCGCGGTTCTATCCGTACGGCCGGGTCGGCCGGTCCCTGTCCGGTGGCGGGCAGGCCCCACTCGGCGGGGCCGGGCGCCTGGTCGCACGCCGCTCGGGTCCGGCCCGGCAGGGCCGGCTCGCCGTCCTCGCTCTTCCGGCTCTTGCCGCATCCGGGGATCCCGTGCCGGTCCGCGGACGACGCCGCCACCAGGGCGAGACTCTCCGGAGCGCCCTGCGCGGCCACCAGGCCGAGACTGTCCGGAACGCCCGGCGGGACATCCGACACGGCAGCCCGCGCGGAGCTGCCCGAAACGGCCCTTGCGGTATCCGCCGCGGCGGCCGTACGTCCCGAGACGCCTCCGACCGCCGTACGCCCTGCCGCGTCGCTCGCGACTCCCGTCACCGAACCGCAGAACAGTCCGAGTACCACCGCGAGCACCGCCACCAGGCAGCACCACTGTGTACGGGACACGGCGACCGGCCTTTCCGGACGGGGCAACGGGTGGTCAGCTGCGGAAATGGTACGTGCTGTGATCCCGCGTATCCGCGCAGTGCCGACGTGGTGACCCGGACCGCACAAAATATGTTCGCCGTTCGCCGGGCCCGGGTGAGATCCTGGGCTCCGTATGTCTACTTCCTTCGCTGATCTCCAGCACCAGCTCGGACAGATCTCGCTCCGTGACGCGCACCGGCTCGGTCGCCGTCTCGAAGGGGCGCGCCGCATCCGCAAGCCAGAGGCCCGGCAGGCCGTGCTGGACGAGATCGCCACCGAGGCCGGAAAGGCTGCCGAGCGGCTCGCCCGGCGTGCCGAGCGCAGGCCGGACCTGTCCTACCCGGAACAGCTCCCGGTCAGTCAGAAGAAGGACGAGATCCTGGAGGCGATACGCGACCACCAGGTCGTGATCGTCGCCGGGGAGACCGGTTCCGGCAAGACGACGCAGATCCCGAAGATCTGCATGGAGCTGGGGCGCGGTGTCCGGGGCATGATCGGCCACACCCAGCCGCGCCGGATCGCGGCCCGTACCGTCGCCGAGCGCGTCGCGGACGAGCTGAAGACCCCGCTGGGCGAAGCCGTCGGCTGGAAGGTCCGTTTCACCGACCAGGTGAACCCCGACGCGACGTACGTCAAGCTGATGACGGACGGCATCCTGCTGGCCGAGATCCAGACGGACCGCCAGTTGCGCGCGTACGACACGATCATCATCGACGAGGCCCACGAGCGGTCGCTGAACATCGACTTCCTGCTCGGGTATCTGGCCAGGCTGCTGCCCGAGCGCCCGGATCTGAAGGTCGTCATCACCTCGGCGACGATCGACCCCGAGCGGTTCGCACGGCACTTCGGTCAGGCGCCGATCGTCGAGGTCAGCGGGCGTACGTACCCGGTGGAGGTGCGCTACCGTCCGCTCCTCGAAGAGGACGGCGACGACGCGGACCGGGACCAGATCACGGCGATCTGCGACGCCGTCGACGAGCTCCAGTCGGAGGGGCCGGGCGATGTCCTGGTCTTCCTCTCCGGCGAACGCGAGATCCGCGACACCGCGGACGCGCTGAACAAGAAGAACCTCCGCCACACCGAGGTGCTCCCCCTCTACGCCCGGCTCTCGCACGCCGAGCAGCACCGCGTCTTCCAGCGGACCCCCCACGGCATCGTCCGCAGGATCGTCCTGGCGACCAACGTCGCCGAGACGTCGCTGACCGTCCCCGGCATCAAGTACGTGATCGACCCGGGCAACGCCCGTATCTCCCGCTACAGCCACCGCACCAAGGTCCAGCGGCTGCCGATCGAGCGGATCTCCCAGGCCAGCGCCAACCAGCGCAAGGGCCGCTGCGGCCGTACGTCGGACGGCATCTGCATCCGGTTGTACTCCGAGGACGACTTCCTGACCCGTCCGGAGTTCACCGACCCCGAGATCCTGCGCACGAACCTGGCCTCCGTCATCCTGCAGATGACCGCGGCCAACCTCGGCGACATCGAGAAGTTCCCCTTCATCGACCCGCCGGACCACCGCAACATCCGCGACGGCATCCAGCTCCTCCAGGAGCTCGGCGCGCTGGAACAGGACGAGAAGTCCGCCCGGGAAGGGAAGAAGGGGCAGCACCTCACCGATTTGGGGCGGAAGCTCTCGCAGCTGCCCGTCGACCCACGCCTGGCCCGCATGGTCATCGAGGCCGACCGCAACGGCTGTGTCCGTGAGGTCATGGTGATCGCCTCCGCGCTCTCCATCCAGGACCCGCGCGAGCGGCCCTCGGAGAAGCAGACGCAGGCCGATCAGCAGCACGCCCGTTTCAAGGACGAGACCTCCGACTTCCTGGCGTTCCTGAATCTGTGGCGGTACATCCGCGAGCAGCAGAAGGAGCGCGGCTCGTCCAGCTTCCGCCGGATGTGCAAGCAGGAGTACCTCAACTACCTGCGCATCCGGGAATGGCAGGACATCTACGCCCAGCTGCGTACGGTGGCCAAGCAGATGGGCATGCAGGTCGGGGAGCCCTCGGCGGGCGCGGACGCCCCCGAGCAGTCGGTCCACACCTCGCTGCTGGCCGGTCTGCTCTCGCACATCGGGCTGAAGGACACCGAGAAGAACGAGTACCTGGGGGCCCGCAGCGCCAAGTTCGCGATCTTCCCCGGATCGGCGCTCTTCAAGAAGCAGCCGCGGTTCGTGATGTCGGCCGAGCTGGTCGAGACGTCCCGGCTGTGGGCGCGGGTCAATGCCAAGGTCGAGCCCGAGTGGATCGAGCCGCTGGCTCAGCACCTGCTGAAGCGCACCTACAGCGAGCCGCACTGGGAGAAGGACCAGGCGGCGGTGATGGCCTTCGAGCGGGTCACGCTGTACGGGGTGCCCATCGTCGCCCAGCGCAAGATCAATTTCGGCCGGATCGATGCCGAGACCTCCCGCGACCTGTTCATCCGCAATGCCCTGGTCGAGGGCGACTGGCGGACGCACCACCAGTTCTTCCACGACAACCGCAAGCTCCTCGGCGAGGTCGAAGAGCTTGAGCACCGCGCCCGGCGCCGCGACATCCTCGTGGACGACGAGACGCTCTTCGACTTCTACGACCAGCGCATCCCCGAGCACGTGGTCTCCGGGGCGCACTTCGACTCCTGGTGGAAGCACAAGCGCCGCGACGAGCCGGACGCGCTGGACTTCGAGCGCTCGATGCTCATCAACGAGAAGGCCGGGACGGTCACCAAGGACGACTACCCGGACTCCTGGCGGCAGGGGAAGCTCAAGTTCAGGGTGACGTACCAGTTCGAGCCCGGCGCGGACGCGGACGGCGTGACCGTGCACGTACCGCTCCAGGTGCTCAACCAGGTCACCGCCGAGGGCTTCGACTGGCAGATCCCCGGTCTGCGCGAAGAAGTGGTCACGGAGCTGATCCGCTCGTTGCCCAAGCCGATCCGCCGGCACTATGTCCCCGCACCGAACTACGCGGGCACGTTCCTGGACCGGGCTGTTCCGCTCCAGGAACCGCTGCCGGTCACCCTGGCCCGGGAGCTCCAGCGCATGGTCGGCGTCCCGGTCGACGCCGGCGACTTCGACCTGACCCGCGTCCCGGACCACCTGAAGATCACCTTCCGGATCGTCGACGAGCGGCGTCGCAAGGTCGCCGAGGGCAAGGACCTGGAGGCGCTGAAGCTCCAACTGCGCCCCAAGGCCCGCCAGGCCATCTCCAAGGCCGCCGCGGCCACCGCGGGCCCGTCGGGCGAGTCCATCGAGCGTTCGGGCCTCACGGACTGGACGATCGGCACGCTGGACCGGGTCTTCGAGACCCGGCGTGCCGGCCAGCCCGTCAAGGCGTATCCGGCGCTCGTCGACCAGGACGGGGCCGCGGCGGGCACCGTCGCCGTACGCCTCTTCGACACCGAGGCCGAGCAGCAGCAGGCGATGTGGCGCGGCACCCGGAAGCTGATCCTCCTGAACATCCCGGTGAACCCGGCGAAGTTCGTCTCGGACCAGCTGACGAATCAGCAGAAGCTGGCCCTGTCCCGCAATCCGCACGGCTCCATCCAGGCGCTCTTCGAGGACTGCGCGACGGCGGCCGCCGACCGGCTGATCGGCGTGCACGGCGGCCCCGCCTGGGACGAGGAGTCGTTCCGCAAGCTGTACGACAAGGTGCGTGCCGACCTCGTCGCACTGACCGAGCACACCGTCAAGCAGGTCCAGCAGGTGCTGGCCGCCTGGCAGTCCTGCGAGCGGCGCCTGAAGGCCACCCACAGCCTCGTCCTGGTCGACAACGTCGCCGACGTACGGAACCAGCTCGCGGCCCTCGTGCCACCGGGCTTCGTCACCGCGACCGGGCTGCGCAGGCTGCCCGACCTGATGCGCTATCTGGTCGCCGCGGACCGTCGGCTCCAGCAGATGCCCACCGCCGTCCAGCGCGACACCACGCGCATGGAGAAGGTGCACGAGATGCAGGACGAGTACGCCTGGCTGCTCGAACAGATGCCGCAGGGCAGGCCCGTTCCGCAGGAGGTCCTGGACATCCGCTGGATGATCGAGGAGCTCCGGGTCAGCTACTTCGCGCACGCCCTGGGGACGGCTCAACCCGTCTCCGACAAGCGGATCGTGAAGGCGATCGACGCGGCGGCGCCGTGAGGCGGCCCCG
Organism: Streptomyces sp. NPDC058051; assembly: GCF_042885475.1. Taxonomy (NCBI): domain Bacteria; kingdom Bacillati; phylum Actinomycetota; class Actinomycetes; order Kitasatosporales; family Streptomycetaceae; genus Streptomyces; species Streptomyces sp. NPDC058051. Next base: position 93,120 of record NZ_JBHVRW010000024.1, on the reverse strand, counting down.
CGAGGGCCGTAGCGGAATCACCACCCTGGGTGAAGTCGACCAGACCCTCTGACCTGCTGTACAGTCTGTCTTCGCAGCCAGCCGCAAGGCAGCAGCGAAAACCTGGTCCTGTGGAGCAGTTTGGAGTGCTCGCCACCCTGTCAAGGTGGAGGCCGCGGGTTCAAATCCCGTCAGGACCGCAGTAACGAAAGCCCGGATTCTCTGGATCCGGGCTTTCGCACGTCTTGACTCCGACGGCTGCCGACGAGTACTCAAACAGCAGGGGTCGCCCCTGTGGGGGGCGGCGTTCCACCGGGAGGTGGCGCGCATGGCGACATCCACTGAGCACAGGATCTGCGCGCTTCTGCGCGCCCATCTGGCTGCCGCTTCCGACTATCGCCATCTCACCCACCGCTGCCCGGTCTGCCACCGGCTCCTGCGGCTCACCCTGGAGCCCGTCACGGCCTCCAGGGCGTCCCCTTTCCCCGTCGGGCCGCCGGTCCTGCGCGCGGGACGCCAGGACGGCGCACAGGAAGGCCGGGAGGCCAGGGTCGAAAGTCCCTGCACGGGGTGATCCACGGCGAGGCATTCCGCTTCCCGACGGTGGCAGGCTCGGAGTTGGCAAGACTCATACGGTGTGACGGGAGTCACCAAAGGAGTTTTGAGAAGGGGTGACTTTACTCCCTTCCTACAACTAGCGAATTTAATATGTGCAATTGCACCACCAGGACAGGAGCGCGACGGGACTTTCCGAACGGTCCCGGCCCGACCTTCCCGGACGACCGGGAACAGTCCCGCACAGACCCGCGCAAGCCCGCACGGCGCCCACCGGAGCCAACCGGACGCCCGGTTTTCAGTGGCGCCCCGAGGGGGCCCGAGGCGCTTGCGGGCGAGGAAGAACCCCCGAGGCCGGCCGGCGAAGAACAGCCACCGGAACCCTCGGGGCACACAAAAAAGATCGCGCTGGACCCGGCGGAGTCCAGCGCGATCGAACGACGCACCCGTATGGCACAGGTATGGCGCCCGTTGGGGCAGGCGCCCGTCATGTGGAGCTATGGGCGGACTATGCGGGATTGGGGGCCCCGAAAGCCCGGTTGTGGTGCGGCGACAGGGATGTTTCAGGCCTCGCTGCGCTGCTGCGGAATACCCGCAAGCAGTGCGCGGACCTCTGCCTCGCGGTACCGGCGATGTCCACCGAGCGTGCGGATGGACGTGAGCTTGCCTGCCTTGGCCCAGCGGGTAACCGTCTTCGGGTCCACGCGGAACATCGTGGCAACCTCAGCCGGGGTCAGCAGCGGCTCGGCATCAGGGGTGCGAGCGGTCATGAGCGGCCTCCTCGGGAGAACCGAACCATCTCGGTTCTTTCCTCTAAATTCTGCACCTTGACCCGCGTTGCCCGAAATGGCAGACGCGGGCCGAGTCGGTTATAGGACGAACGGCTTGTCCTCGGCACTACAACTACACCATCCGTCCAGCCACGTCGGCCAAACCGATGGAATTGCCCTCCCAGGTGTTCATCAGCGACGGAAGCCGATGGACCATGCCATAGCGGACAGTCACACCACCGTGACGATCAGTCACAGAGCGATCAGGAGTCACCAGACCCCCCATAGCGTGCAATGCAGAGCAATCCGCCCCTAGTTGGACGGATGGAGCCCTCCCCGGACTCCTTGTCCTATTTTGGCACGAGGAGTAGGGAAGGGCGCAAGGGCCCCGTTAGTGCTATCCATCACGCTTGCGCGCAAAGGACCGGTTCGGGACGTAGGTCCTAGGACCCCTGAGATACGCTTCCGCCTCTTCAGCTCCACGTGTCACACAGGTCACAGGTTCAGACGCATACGGGACCGTGTCAGTTCGCGAATTGACGGTCTCTTACCGCCCGCCAGCGCTCCGCCAGCCGTCCGTACGCCGCACCGGCGCCTTCCGTGTCACCGGCCCGCAGCGCCGCGATGCCCTCGGCCACGTCGGCGGCCGAGCGGTCCCCGGCGAGCTGCTCCGCGGGCAGCGCGTGCACCAGACCGGCGTAGTCCAGCTCGACCAGGGCGCGGGGATGGAACTCCTCCAGCCAGCGCCCCACCTCCACGAGCCCCTGGGTCAGCGGACCTTCGTCCACGTTCTCGCGCAGCGTCCTCAGCCCCCGCGCCAGCCGGCGCCGGGCCTGGACCATCGGCGTCCGGTAGCGCAGCACGGGTGGCTCACCGCCCTCGCCGGCGGCGATGTACTCCCGCTCCTCGTCGCAGAAGAGAACGAACCAGCGCACCGGGACCTGCCAGACCGCGGTGAGGATCCAGGGCCTGGCGTCCGGATTGCGCTCCGCCCACCGCTCGTGGTCCGCGACCGCCTGGCCGCGCACCACCGGCGGCAGCACGGCGTCGAGCACGGGCGCGGGGAACATCTCCGTCAGCTCGTCCAGCGCCAGCCAGCCGCGCAGCCTGGTCCGCCACGGGCAGACGCACACCACGCCGTCCAGCTCGGCGACGAACGCGTCCCCGCTCTCGTGCACCGGCACGCCGACCGGCGGTGTGGCCACCAGGTCGGCGAGCGAACGGCGCAGTTCGTCCTGGGCCGTGGGCATACGGGGACGCTCCGCGTAGCGGGCCCAGTGGCCGCGCTCGGGCTCCGGGAAGGCTGCCAGCGGCTCGTACACCCGGAGGTAGGACGCGTACGGCACAAGCACTGAAGACACCACCGACATGCAGCAAATCGTGTCATGCCCGTACTCCGCCGGGGGGTGATCCCCGGCACTGGAACAGATCTACGTCCGCGTAGGACTTACCCTCTTGCCCATCGGACCGGCCGTGCCGGCGGTCCGCGGCCCTCCCCACCTTCAGGAGGGTCCTCCGCCGCTTCGTACTTGGGAGTCACCACAGTGACCGATGTGACCGGCGTTCCTGTCGATGTACTGCACACCCTGTTCCACTCGGATCAGGGGGGCCACGAGCAGGTCGTGCTCTGCCAGGACCGCGCCAGTGGCCTCAAGGCCGTCATCGCCATCCACTCCACCGCTCTGGGCCCGGCCCTCGGCGGCACCCGCTTCTATCCGTACGCCTCCGAGGCGGAGGCGGTCGCGGACGCGCTGAACCTGTCGCGCGGTATGTCGTACAAGAACGCCATGGCCGGTCTCGACCACGGCGGCGGCAAGGCCGTGATCATCGGAGACCCCGAGCAGATCAAGTCCGAGGAGCTGCTGCTGGCCTACGGCCGGTTCGTCGCCTCGCTCGGCGGACGCTACGTCACGGCCTGCGACGTCGGCACGTACGTGGCCGACATGGACGTCGTCGCCCGCGAGTGCCGCTGGACCACCGGCCGCTCCCCGGAGAACGGAGGAGCCGGCGACTCCTCGGTGCTCACGGCTTTCGGTGTCTTCCAGGGCATGCGGGCCTCTGCCCAGCACCTCTGGGGCGACCCGACGCTGCGTGGCCGAAAAGTGGCGGTCGCGGGCGTCGGCAAGGTCGGTCACCACCTGGTCGAGCATCTGCTGTCGGACGGGGCGGAGGTCGTCGTCACGGATGTGCGCGAGGAGTCCGTCCGCCGCATCACCGATCTGCACCCCGAGGTCGCCGTCGCCGCGGACACCGCGGCACTGATCCGCACCGAGGGTCTCGACATCTACGCCCCGTGCGCGCTCGGCGGCGCGCTGAACGACGACAGCGTTGCGGTGCTCACCGCGAAGGTGGTGTGCGGCGCGGCCAACAACCAACTCGCGCACCCCGGCGTCGAGAAGGACCTCGCGGACCGGGCGATCCTGTACGCGCCCGACTACGTGGTGAACGCGGGCGGGGTCATCCAGGTCGCCGACGAACTGCACGGCTTCGACTTCGACCGATGCAAGGCCAAGGCGTCGAAGATCTTCGACACCACGCTCGACACATTCGCACATGCGAAGCGAGACGGGATTCCGCCGGCCGCCGCGGCCGACCGGATCGCCGAGCAGCGCATGGCCGAGGCGCGCCGTAACTGAAGGTCGAGGGGGCGTCACCCGACGCCCCCTCGCTTTTTCCCTGTGACCCGCCGACCGGCGAGACAAGACTCACGCCGGTCGGCGGGTCGCGTGCCGAGAAGAGGTTAAAATCGCAGTTGACCAGCGAGGACGGAGCTTCTCGCCGGTCTTCTTCCGGGGCGCGTGATGCGGGCGGCGTACCGTATGGCCGCGGAAGCAGGTACCGTTAAAGCTCTACAGGCACGGTCTCTCTATCGAGAGCCCGTCCTGAAACATGAACGCGTGTCAAGACTCTGGGGCCGTCGAGCCCCGTCACCGAGGGGGTCGAGCCATGGGGCGCGGCCGGGCAAAGGCCAAGCAGACGAAGGTCGCCCGCCAGCTGAAGTACAGCAGCGGCGGGACTGACCTGTCGCGTCTGGCCAATGAGCTGGGCGCATCGCCTTCGAGTCAACCACCGAACGCAGAGCCGTTCGAGGACGATGACGAGGAAGATGACCCGTACGCACAGTACGCGGATCTGTACAACGACGACGACGATGAGGACGAGGACGACAAGTCCGGTCCGTCGTCACAGCGCCGCGGCGCTTGACCTCGCGCTGACACATCAACCCGGTCCGGGCCTGTCCCGGACCGGGTTCTGTGCTGCCCCGAAACGGTCCGGTCGTGCGGACGGATTTCGGTGTCCGTCCAAGGGCGGCACCGGGCCCGCTCCCCGCACCGCGCCGACGGACCGGCCCGCTTCCCGGCGCTCGACGGCGTCCTTCACGAACGCGTCCGGTGGCCGAGGACGAAGCGGCCGAGGACGAAGCGGCCGAGGACGCATGTGTCGACGACGAAGCGGCGACCGGGCGGGCCCGGTCGCCTTCCGTGCTACCGCGCGTAGTCGTCCACCAGCTCGGCACCCGAGGTGTGCGCACCGCGCTCCGTGATCTCCCCCGCGACCCACGACTCGACCCCGCGGTCCGCCAGCGTGGTCAGGGCCACGTCCACGGACGAGGCCGGGACGATCGCGATCATGCCGACGCCCATGTTCAGCGTCTTCTCCAGTTCGAGGCGCTCGACCTGCCCCGCCCTGCCGACCAGGTCGAAGACCGCGCCGGGTGTCCAGGTGGAGCGGTCGACCCTGGCGTGCAGCCCGTCCGGGATGACTCGGGCCAGGTTGTTGGCCAGGCCACCGCCGGTGACGTGGCTGAAGCCGTGCACCTCGGTCGTCCGGGTGAGGGCGAGGCAGTCCAGCGAGTAGATCTTGGTGGGCTCCAGGAGCTCCTCGCCGAGTGTCCGGCCGAACTCCTCGACCTCGCGGTCCAGCGCCCAGCCGGCCCGGTCGAAGACCACGTGACGGACGAGCGAGTACCCGTTGGAGTGAAGACCGGACGACGCCATCGCGATCACGACGTCACCCTTACGGATACGTTCCGGGCCGAGCAGGCGGTCGGCCTCGACCACGCCCGTGCCGGCGCCCGCGACATCGAAGTCGTCCGGTCCGAGGAGGCCCGGGTGCTCGGCGGTCTCGCCGCCGACCAGGGCACAGCCGGCGAGGACACAGCCTTCGGCGATGCCCTTCACGATGGACGCGACACGCTCCGGGTGCACCTTGCCGACGCAGATGTAGTCGGTCATGAAGAGCGGCTCGGCGCCACAGACGACCAGGTCGTCGACGACCATGCCGACGAGGTCGTGGCCGATCGTGTCGTACACGCCCATCTTGCGGGCGAGGTCGACCTTCGTGCCGACGCCGTCCGTGGCGGAGGCGAGCAGCGGACGCTCGTAACGCTTGAGGGCCGAGGCGTCGAAGAGTCCGGCGAAACCGCCGAGGCCGCCGAGGACCTCGGGGCGCCGCGTCTTCTTCACCCACTCCTTCATCAGCTCGACGGCACGGTCGCCGGCCTCGATGTCGACGCCCGCTGCCGCGTAGGAAGCACCTGTTGTCTCAGACATTGCCTGGGATCTTTCGTGTGGAGATACGGGGCTGGTGGCCGGAGGTGTACGGCCGGGCCGTCACGGACGACGCAGCGCGTCGGACGCGGCGGTTGCCGCGGGGCCTGCCGCCAGCTCGGTCTCCAGCAGCTGCTTGCCGAGCAGCTCCGGGTCCGGCAGCTCCATCGGGTACTCACCGTCGAAGCAGGCGCGGCACAGGTTCGGCTTGGCGATCGTCGTCGCCTCGACCATCGCGTCGAGCGAGATGTACGCGAGCGAGTCGGCACCCATCGAGGTGCAGATCTCGTCGACCGTCATGCCGTTGGCGATCAGCTCGGCGCGGGTCGCGAAGTCGATGCCGAAGAAGCAGGGCCACTTCACCGGCGGGGACGAGATCCGGATGTGGATCTCGGCGGCGCCGGCCTCGCGAAGCATCCGGACCAGTGCGCGCTGGGTGTTGCCGCGGACGATCGAGTCGTCGACGACCACCAGGCGCTTGCCCTTGATGACTTCCTTGAGCGGGTTCAGCTTGAGTCGGATACCCAGCTGGCGAATGGTCTGGGACGGCTGGATGAAGGTCCGGCCGACGTAGGCGTTCTTCACCAGTCCGGAGCCGAACGGAATGCCGCTGGCCTCCGCGTAACCGATGGCGGCGGGGGTGCCGGACTCCGGAGTCGCTATGACCAGATCGGCCTCGACGGGGGACTCGGCGGCGAGCTTGCGGCCCATCTCCACTCGGGAGAGATAGACGTTGCGCCCGGCGATGTCGGTATCGGGGCGGGCCAGATAGACGTACTCGAAGACACACCCCTTGGGCTTCGCTTCCGCGAAGCGCGAGCTGCGCAGACCGTTCTCGTCGATGGCGACGAGCTCGCCCGGCTCGATCTCGCGGACGAAGCTGGCACCGCAGATGTCGAGGGCGGCGCTCTCGGAGGCGACCACCCAGCCGCGCTCCAGCCGGCCGAGGACCAGCGGGCGGATGCCCTGCGGGTCACGAGCGGCGTAGAGGGTGTGCTCATCCATGAAGACGAGGGAGAAGGCACCCTTCACATCGGGGAGCACCTTCGCGGCGGCCTCCTCGATGGTGAGCGGCTTGCCGTCCTCATCGGTCTGGCCGGCGAGCAGCGCGGTCACCAGGTCGGTGTCGTTCGTCGCGGCGACCTGGGTGGCGCGACCGTCCTTGCGGGGAAGGTCGGCGACCATCTCGGCGAGCTGGGCCGTATTGACCAGGTTGCCGTTGTGACCCAGGGCGATCGAGCCGTGCGCGGTCGCACGGAAGGTCGGCTGCGCGTTCTCCCACACCGAAGCACCGGTGGTGGAGTAGCGGGCATGGCCGACCGCGATATGGCCCTGGAGGGAACCCAGAGACGTTTCGTCGAAGACCTGCGAGACCAGTCCCATGTCCTTGAAGACCAGGATCTGGGACCCGTTGCTCACTGCGATGCCCGCGGACTCCTGTCCACGGTGCTGCAGGGCATACAGTCCGAAATAGGAGAGCTTGGCGACCTCTTCGCCCGGAGCCCAGACACCGAAGACGCCGCAAGCGTCCTGGGGGCCTTTCTCTCCGGGGAGCAGGTCGTGGTTGAGTCGTCCATCACCACGGGGCACGCAACCGAGTGTAGGCGAGGTCGACCACTGGTCCGAATTCGGGATACCGGTCCCGAGCTCCGGGGAATCGCTCCCGGAGGCCGTTCGGAGGCCCCTCCGGACCGTCACTTGGAGTGATCACTTCCGGAACAGGACCGTGCGCGGGACGCGGTACGAACCGGCCACAGAGCGCCGGTCACCCGGACCAGCGGCCGGTTACCGTCCGGTTTCGGCCACGTGGGTCCGAGGGCCGACCGAGGACGGAGGGTGGCGCTCGGTGAACCGGTCGACGTTCCGGCGGAGCACCCGGCCGAACGCCCGTTTCGTGGCGAGCCTCACACCCGACCGACCCGTTTCGGGCCTCCCGAAGCGGCTCACGAAGGGGCTCACGCGATGCGGCGCCGCTCTGTTCGTGGCCTGTCGCCGCCACTGGGCCGGGAATTGCGCGGCACATCGCGGTCAGCGCGCCGGGCGGTCCGGGCCCGTCGCCACCACTGGGCCGAGGCGTACGCGCGCATCGCCACCACTGGGCCGAGGCGTACGCGCGCATCGCCGCCACTGGGCCGAGGCGTACGCGCGCATCGCCGCCACCGCGGCAGGCGGTCCGCAGTGCGAGACCGCCGTTGACAGGCGCATGCCCGATTGGCAGTCTCCTGCTTCATGCAGCCTCTCGGTGACCACTCGGTCGCGCTCGTGGAGCGCCGCCACGTCGATCTGGGACGCGTCGCGAGCGCCATCTGTCGCCGCGCCTGATTCCCCCGGCGCGTTCTCGGTCGCCGCGTTCGCTTCCCCGCTTCCGCGCCTTCCTCGCGCGCGGCCGATGCCACTTCCCCTCCGCTGTCGCGCGCCGGTTGTGACCGCACCTCTGTCCCGTCGCCCGCACACGGCTGTGTGCGCGCCGCATCCGGAGCCGAATCCGGAGCCACGTCCGGCTCCTGACCCCTGACAGGTTCCACTCCTTTCGCCGCCGCGCGCGGCCGAACCCTGCCCCGGAGCGTTCATGTCATCCCAAACTTCGAACAACAGTGCCAATACGTCGAGCGGCCCGCTGACCCGGCGCGCCTTCGGCACCGCGGTCGGCGTCACGGCCGCCACCGCCGCCGTCGGGATCCCTGCCGCCACCGCCGCCGCGGCCACCCCCGTGACGGGCGAGGTCCGGGAGCGGCCCTTCCAGGCGGCCCGCGGCACCCACTCCCGGCGGCCCAACATCCTCTTCATCCTCGGCGACGACCTCGGCTGGGCCGACCTCTCCTCCTACGGATCGCCGCACATCCACACCCCCCATCTGGACCGGCTGGGACAGCAGGGCGTGCGGTTCACAGACGCGTACTCCGGGTCCGCCACCTGCTCCCCCACCCGATTCAGCCTCTACACCGGGCGCTATCCGGGCCGTACGAAGGGCGGGCTCGCCGAGCCCATCGCGGACCGGTCGGTGGGCCTCGAACCCACCCACCCCACGCTCGCGTCGCTGTTGCGCGGCGCGGGGTACGCCACCGCGCTGATCGGCAAGTGGCACTGCGGCTATCTGCCCGACTACAGCCCCACCAAGTCCGGGTGGGACGAGTTCTTCGGGAACTTCGGCGGGGCGCTGGAGTACTACTCCAAGCTCGGCCTGGGCGGCGAGTACGACCTGTACGAGGGCGACGCCGAGTACAAGGACCTGCGCTACTACACGCGGATCCTGACCGAGCGGGCGAGCGAGTACGTACAGCGCGACCACGAACGGCCGTGGCTGCTCAATCTGAACTTCACCACCCCGCACTGGCCGTGGATCGCGGAGGGCGACACGGCCGAGAGCGCCGAGATCGTCCGCAAGATCAAGGCCGGAGGCCTGGCGGGTCTGTTCCACGCCGACGGCGGCTCGGTCGAGAAGTACAAGCAGATGGTCGAGGACCTGGACCGCTCGGTCGGTGAGGTGCTGAAGGCACTGAAGCGGTCCGGCCAGGAGGAGGACACCCTCGTCTTCTTCGCCAGTGACAACGGCGGCGAGCGCTTCTCGTACCAGTGGCCCCTCTCCGGCAACAAGAGCTCGCTCCTGGAGGGCGGTATCCGGGTTCCGGCGGTGTTGCGCTGGCCCGCCAGGATCGATCCGCACCAGGTGAGCGATCTGCCGGTGTTCACGCCCGACTGGACGGCGACGCTGCTGGAACTCGGCGGCGCCCGGCCTGATCCGGCGTACCCGCTGGACGGCATCAGCCTCGCCGGGTACCTGCTGCGGGGCGAGAAGCCGCGGGAGCGGGATCTGTTCTGGCGGGTACGCGGAGAGCGGGCCCTGCGGCGCGGTGACTGGAAGTACTACCGGGGCAGCAGCGGGCGGGACCAGTTGTTCCAGCTCGCCCACGACCAGCGGGAGCAGGCCGACCGGGCAGCCGCGGAATCGGAGCTGCTGGCCGAGCTGCGGGCCTCCTGGGAACGGACGAACGCCGGCCTGCTGCCGTACCCGACGGGTTCCTGAGGCGAGGAATGAAGGGTGAGGGGTGAGGGGTGAGGCACGGGAGCGGCGCGGGATCTCGTCCGGCTCCCGCCTCACCCCATGAGCGGCAGCAGAGCGGCGAGGTCGGCCCGCTCGCCGCTCGCGCTGACCTCCGCCGCGTCGAGCGCCCGCGCCCACTCCGTGCGGCCGGTGGCGAGCCGGATCCAGGTGAGCGGATCGGTCTCGACGACATTGGGCGGCGTACCGCGGGTGTGCCGGGGGCCCTGGACGCACTGGACGACGGCGAACGGCGGGACACGCACCTCGACCGAGCCGCCCGGCGCCTTCTCCGCGAGGGCGTCGGCGAGCAGCCGGGTGCAGGCGGCGAGTGCCTGGCGGTCGTACGGGATACCGAGGCCGGTCGCCTCGTTCAGGTCGTCGGTGTGCACGACGAGTTCGACGGTGCGGGTGACGAGGACGTCGGCCAGCCGCATCGCACCGACCCGGGTCTGCAGCAGCCGGTCCTCCGGGACACCGGGCACCAACTCCTCGAACCGCCCGGCGACCTCCCCGTACAGCGCTTCCAGATCCGGACGGTCCGCGGCGAGCGCCTTCGCGTCGTCGGCGATGTGAGCGGCCCTGTCCGCTGTCGTGAACGGCCATGTGAGGAGCGTCAGACCGGGCTTCGGCGAGGCGGGTTCGGGCCGTTCCAGATTCTGCGTGACGTGCGAGAGCGCCATGGCCAGATGGACGGCCAGGTCGCGTACGGTCCAGTCCCCGAGCCGGGTCGGCAGGGCGAGCTGTTCGGGCGTCAGGGCGCTGACCGCTTCCCGGACATGGGAGAACTGCGCAAGGACCGCGGTGCGGGTCCTGACCGGGTCGTAGCGGCGGGCTCGTTTCTGGGACGGCGGCATGGTTCAGGAGCCTAATCGGACGACAGCGCGGTCCAGGAGCCCAACGCACGGCGTGCATGGACCAGGACTTCAAGCGGGCGGCGTCGCGGCCCGACAGCCCGAGGGATTCTCGGCAGATCTGGGGCGAACAGGCCCCGGCCCGGACGGACGGCCGACGTCAACGCCCCGCGGACCGGCCGGCATCAACGCCCTGCGGACCGGCCGCCGTCAACGCCCTGCGGACCGGCCGCCGTCAGCGCCTCGTCGCGAAGCCGCCGAGCCCCTTGTCGAGGAGGTCGAAGCCCTGCGCGGCGAGCGCGAGGGCATCCGGCGCGATCGCGTCCGCCGAGTCCCCTGCCAGCAGCCGCCGTTGATTCGCAGCGATCAGGGCGTTGCGGGTGGAGATCAGCTGGGCGGCCGCGATCCGGGCGGTGGACGGCTCCTCCCCCTCCTCGATCAGGACTTCCGCGAGCAGGTCGAGGGCGCGCATGGAGAACGCGTGGGCCCGGATCAGCAGCGACGGGGTCTCCTGGATCAGCCGCCGCAGACCGAGCACCACCGGCGCATCGCTCATCCCGACGGAGGGGTCACGGGACTCGACGGCCGCCAGGAACTGGCGCCGCGCGGCGTCCGTCGCGGACTCGCCGGGGGCCCGTTCCCCGACCACCCGCGCGACATCGCCTATGTGCTCCTCCATGGGAGCGAGGACCAAGTCCTCTTTGCCGGCGAAGTAGTTGAAGACCGTCATCTTCGACACGTCGGCCGCCTCGGCGATCTCGGCGACCGAGACCTTGTCGAAGCCGCGCTCGGCGAAGAGTTCGGTGGCCGCGGCCAGCAGACGTCGTCGCGTCTGGAGCTTCTTGCGCTCGCGCAGGCTCATCCCCTCAGTCATGGCGTCACTGTACCAGGATGAACATTGAACTCAGATAAATTCTTGACCTGATATATTTTTTCGTTCCACGGCGCCGCCTGCCACCGCGGCACCACGCCACAGGAAGGGCAGATCTCCTGAGCCCAGCCGCCCGCAAAACCCCGTCCCTTCACCGGACCCCCCGGAACGGAAACAGAATTCGACGGGCGGCCCCTCCCCACCCCAACACCGCCTGCCGGACCCGCAGATGCGACGCGAGCGAATTCCCGGAGCCCCGGATCCAACGTACCGAACGGAACAGGAAACGGCCCCGCCCATGATCCGGGCGGGGCCGTTCCCGACACAGAATCAGCGAACCATTCTGTATACGGAATCAGGTGTCAGGCGAGCAGACCCGGAATGGTCTCCTCGTGCGCCGTGCGCAGCTCGCTCAGCGCAATGCTGAACTCACCCTGGACGTCGATCTCCTCACCGTCCACGACACCGATCCGGGCGACGGGCAGACCCCGCGCCCCGCACATGTCGTTGAAGCGGAGCTCCTCGCTGCGCGGAACGGAGACGACCGCGCGCCCCGCCGACTCCGAGAACAGGAACGTGAACGCGTCCAGGCCGTCCGGGACGACCAGCCGGGCGCCCTTCCCGCCGCGCAGGCAGGACTCGGTGACCGCCTGGATCAGGCCACCGTCGGAGAGGTCGTGCGCCGCGTCGACCATGCCGTCGCGGGACGCCGAGATCAGGATCTCGCCGAGCAGCTTCTCGCGGCCCAGATCGACCTCGGGCGGCATGCCGCCCAGGTGGCCGTGAACGACCTCCGACCAGGCCGAGCCGCCGAACTCCTCACGTGTGTCGCCCAGCAGGTAGAGAAGCTGGCCCTCCTCCGTGAAGGCGACCGGCGTACGCCGGCTCACGTCGTCGATCACACCGAGCACGGCCACGACCGGGGTCGGGTGGATCGCCGTGTCACCGGTCTGGTTGTACAGCGACACATTGCCGCCGGTGACCGGGGTGCCCAGCTCCAGGCAGCCGTCCGCCAGACCACGGGTGGCCTCGGCGAACTGCCACATCACGTCCGGGTCCTCGGGCGAACCGAAGTTCAGGCAGTCCGAGATCGCGAGCGGCTTGGCACCGGAAGCGGCGACATTGCGGTACGCCTCCGCCAGCGCGAGCTGCGCACCGGTGTACGGATCGAGCTTGGCGTACCGGCCGTTGCCGTCGGTCGCCATGGCCACGCCCAGGTTCGACTTCTCGTCGATCCGGACCATGCCGGCGTCCTCGGGCATCGCGAGCACGGTGTTGCCCTGCACGAACCGGTCGTACTGGTCCGTGATCCAGGACTTCGACGCCTGGTTGGGCGAAGCGACCAGCTTGAGGACCTGCTCGCGCAGCTCGGCGCCGTTCGCCGGCCGGGCCAGCTTGCCCGCGTCGTCCGCCTGCAGCGCGTCCTGCCAGGACGGGCGGGCGAACGGACGGTGATAGGTCGGGCCCTCGTGGGCGACGGACCGCGGCGGTACGTCGACGATCTGCTCGCCGTGCCAGAAGATCTCCAGCTGGGAACCCTCCGTCACCTCACCGATGACGGTGGCGATGACATCCCACTTCTCGCAGATCTCCAGGAAGCGCTCGACGTGCTGCGGCTCGACGATCGCGCACATGCGCTCCTGCGACTCGCTCATGAGGATTTCCTCGGGCGAGAGGGAGGAGTCGCGCAGCGGCACCGTGTCCAGCTCGACGCGCATACCGCCGGAGCCGGCGGAGGCCAGCTCCGAGGTGGCGCAGGACAGGCCGGCGCCGCCGAGGTCCTGGATACCGGCGACGAGCTTCTCGCCGAAGATCTCCAGGGTGCACTCGATGAGGAGCTTCTCCTGGAAGGGGTCGCCGACCTGGACGGCCGGGCGCTTCGCCGGGCCGGTCGACTCGAAGGTCTCCGAGGCCAGCACCGAGACGCCGCCGATGCCGTCCCCGCCGGTGCGGGCGCCGTAGAGGATCACCTTGTTGCCGGGCCCCGAGGCCTGGGCGAGGTGGATGTCCTCGTGCTTCATCACACCGATGCAGCCGGCGTTGACGAGCGGGTTGCCCTGGTAGCAGGCGTCGAAGACGACCTCGCCACCGATGTTCGGCAGGCCCAGGCAGTTGCCGTAGCCGCCGATGCCCGCGACGACGCCCGGCAGGACGCGCTTGGTGTCGGGGTGGTCGGCCGCGCCGAACCGCAGGGGGTCGACGACCGCGACCGGGCGGGCGCCCATGGCGAGGATGTCGCGGACGATGCCGCCGACGCCGGTCGCCGCGCCCTGGTAGGGCTCGATGTACGAGGGGTGGTTGTGCGACTCGACCTTGAAGGTGACCGCGTACCCCTGACCGACGTCGACCACACCGGCGTTCTCGCCGATGCCGACGAGCATCGCGTCGTTGACCGGGACCTTCTCGCCGAACTGCTTGAGGTGGACCTTGCTGCTCTTGTACGAGCAGTGCTCGGACCACATCACGGAGTACATGGCGAGCTCGGCGCCGGTGGGACGGCGGCCCAGGATCTCGCGAATCCGGACGTACTCGTCCTCCTTGAGGCCGAGTTCCTTCCAGGGCTGCGCGACGTCCGGGGTCTCGGCCGCGTGCTTGACCGTATCCAGGCTCATGCGTTGACCAGCTTCTTGATGATCGAGGTGAAGAAACCGAGGCCGTCGGTGCGACCGGTTCCGATCAGCGGCTCGACGGCGTGCTCCGGGTGCGGCATCAGGCCGACGACATTGCCCGCGGCGTTGGTGATGCCGGCGATGTCGCGCAGCGAGCCGTTGGGGTTCCTGTCCAGGTAGCGGAAGGCGACCCGGCCCTCCGCCTCCAGCTCGTCGAGCACGCGCTCGTCGGCGACGTAACGCCCGTCCATGTTCTTGAGCGGTACGGAGATCTCCTGGCCCTCGGAGTAGTCCGAGGTCCAGGCGGTGCCGGCGTTCTCGACACGCAGCTTCTGGTCGCGGCAGATGAAGTGCAGGTGGTTGTTCCGCAGCATCGCGCCGGGCAGCAGATGCGCCTCGGTCAGGATCTGGAAGCCGTTGCAGATACCGAGGACCGGCATCCCCGCCCGCGCGTTCTCGATGATCGTCTCCATGACCGGCGAGAAGCGGGAGATGGCTCCGGCCCGCAGGTAGTCGCCATAGGAGAAGCCGCCCGCCAGGATGACCGCGTCGACCTGGTGCAGGTCCTTGTCGCGGTGCCACAGCGATACGGGTTCGGCGCCCGCGACACGTACGGCCCTCAGGCTGTCCTTGTCGTCGAGCGTGCCGGGGAAGGTGACGACTCCGATACGAGCGGTCACTTCGGCTCCTCGGCCTTCTCCACCTTCACGGTGAAGTCCTCGATCACGGTGTTGGCGAGGAAGGTCTCGGCCATCTCGTGAATACGGCTGAGGGCGGCGTCATCCACCGGTCCCTCGACCTCCAGCTCGAAACGCTTTCCCTGACGTACGTCCGCGATTCCCTCGAAGCCGAGACGGGGCAGTGCACGCTGCACCGCCTGTCCCTGCGGGTCGAGGATCTCGGGCTTGAGCATGACGTCGACTACGACGCGTGCCACTGGCACTCCCGGTGGTGGTGTGGTGCGGCTGTTTCTCCGGGGGGCTCCCCAGACCCCCGCAGGTCCACTCAGCTTACCTGGCCAGAAATTCTACGCGGGTAGATATCGGCATCCCTTGATCACGCCCATATATCGGACGCGACAACACATGAGGAAAGTCCTGCAAAAAAATCCACACAGGCAGCACACATAGAGCACTGACACGCTGAAGTAATTGGACGGGCTTCACAATGCGGCACCCACCGCTGTACAAATGATTAGCGGGGAATGCAGCATTGTCCCTAAACAAGCGACACCGACCGACCCCCATCCGCCTCACGGCCAGAAGGCCGGTATCAGCGCATGACAGACGCGCCGATATCGCAGGAAAGGACCGATATCCGTGGCTCAGCGCGTAGTGGTCACGCTCTCCGACGACATCGACGGGGGAGCAGCGGCGGAGACGGTCACCTTCGCCCTGGACGGGAAGTCGTACGAGATCGACCTCAATCCGTCCAACGCAAAGAAACTGCGCAAGGCCCTGGCGCCGTACATGGCGGCCGGCCGGAAGCGGACACACACCGGCAAGCGCGGCAGGACTCCGACGTCCTACCGGCACACCTCGCTCGAACCCGACCCGGCGGCCGTGCGCGCCTGGGCCCGCTCGCACCGCATGGAGGTGCCGGCCCGCGGTCGGATCCCCAAGAAGGTCTACGAGGCGTTCCGCCAAGCCAGTTGAGCCATCCGGCCCGCGGCCGGCCCGTACGGCTCATGGACCGGCCCGTCGACCGGTCCACCGCCCCCCCCCATCGATCGGTCCATCGATGGGGGCGACTGACGGACGCCCGCCAACGCTCCGGCGCACGCCCCCGCGACACCCCGCGGCCACCGACTTGCGTTACACCCCCGCAGGTCGGCTAAAGTCTGGAGCACGCCGAAGGGCAAGGCCGCAAAGCCGAACCTCACGCAGCGTGCGGGTGTAGTTCAGTAGTAGAACATCCCCCTTCCAGGGGGAAGGCGCAGTGTGCAATTCCTGTCACCCGCTCTGCATCACTCTCCAAGACCACTCCGGTGGATCGGGTAGAGTAGTGCTCGCACCGCCCGAGAAAACTCCTTCAGGGGAGCAGAATGAGCGGAAGCAATGCGGACGTGGCTCAGTTGGTAGAGCATCACCTTGCCAAGGTGAGGGTCGCGAGTTCGAATCTCGTCGTCCGCTCTTGATCGTTCGAAGGCCCTGGTCGATATTGACCAGGGCCTTCGTCATGTTCCCCCTCGTTCCCTCCGCCCATGACGATTGTCATGAGCAGTGATGACAGCGCGCACTGCGCGCGGCGCCGATCCAGCGGGAATCTGTGGACATGGCCAGAGACGACGTTCCCGACAGCCTCACGGACGGCGCCACGGTGGAGATCACGGCCGCTTCCACCGCCGAACCCACGAACGATTCCGTGATCGAGGCGAGCGAGGTGCGGCGGATCGGGGGCGCGCGCCGGCCGCGCTGCTCGCGTTGGAGGACGGCCTCGTGGTCGTCGCCCAGGCTGCGTGCGGTCCGGAGGCGCCGGCCCTGGCGGGGCCCACCACCCCGATGTGGCAGTCCTCGATCTGCAGATGCCGGGCGCCGACGGTGTGAGGGTCGCCACATCGCTGCGGGCCGATCTGCCCGGCTGCCGGACGGTGATCGTGACGAGTCACGGTCGGCCGGGGCATCTGAAACGGGCGCTCGCGGCGGGTGTGCGGGCCTTCGTGCCGAAGACCGTCAGCGCCGGGCAGCCGGCCTCGATCATCCGCACCGTGCATGCCGGATATCGTTGTGTGGAACCGGAGTTGGCGGCCGACGCGATCTCCGCCGGCGACTCACCGCTGACCGTTCGCGAGGCCGAGGCACTGGAACTGACGGCGGACGGGGCGCCGGTGGCGGAGATCGCGGAACGGGCGTCGCTGTCGCAGGGAACCGTGCGGGACTACCTCTCGGCGGCCACCTCGAAGCTCGGGGCGGAGAACCGCCACGCGGCGGTGCGTCTCGCACGGGGGCGCGGATGGGTATAGTAGGTCTCGCGCTTCGGCGCTTGCGGACGTAGCTCAGTTGGTAGAGCGCAACCTTGCCAAGGTTGAGGTCGCCAGTTCGAACCTGGTCGTCCGCTCCATTCAGCAAGAAGCCCCCGGCCTTTCGGCCGGGGGCTTCTTCGTGTCCGGGAGCCGCTTACCGCCAGGGCGTGCCGGTGAGGAGTTCGTACGCCTCCAGGTACTTCGCCCGGGTCGCGTCGACGATCTCCTGGGGCAGCGCGGGGGGCGGCTGTTCGCTCTTGCGGTCCCAGCCGGAGGCCGGCGAGGTGAGCCAGTCGCGTACGAACTGCTTGTCGTAGCTGGGCTGGGCCCGGCCCGGCTCCCACGTGGCCGCGGGCCAGAAGCGGGAGGAGTCCGGCGTCAGCACCTCGTCCGCGATGATCAGCTCCTCACCGCCGTCGGCCGTGGGGGCGAAGCCGAACTCGAACTTCGTGTCGGCGAGGATGATGCCGCGCTCGCGCGCGATGTCGCGGGCCCTGCCGTACACGTCCAGTGTGGTGCGGCGCAGCCGGGCGGCGGTCTCCGCGCCGACCTGGCGGGCCACTTCCTCGTAGCTCACGTTCTCGTCGTGGTCGCCGACGGCCGCCTTGGTGGCGGGGGTGAAGATCGGTGCCGGGAGTTCGGAACCGTCGACGAGGCCCTCGGGCAGCGCGAGGCCGCAGACCGTGCGGGACTCGTTGTACTCGACGAGGCCGGAGCCGGTGAGGTAGCCGCGGGCGACGCATTCGACCGGGACCATCCGCAGCGACGTGCAGACCAGCGTGCGGCCGGCCCAGTCGGCGGGGGCGCCGGCGGGCAGCTCCGTGGACACGACGTGGTGGGGGACGAGATCGGCGAGCTGGTCGAACCACCACAGGGAGAGCCGGGTGAGGACGCGGCCCTTGTCCGGGATCTCGGTGGGCAGAACCCAGTCGTACGCGGAGATGCGGTCGCTGGCGACCATGACGAGGTCGCCCGCCTCGTTCCGGTACAGGTCGCGCACCTTGCCGGTGTGGAGGTGGGTGAGCCCCGGGACCTGCACTGGCTCGGGCTTTTCTACAAATCCGGACACGCTGCCTCCGCGTAGGTTGATCCAGGAGTCGTACCGATTCTCCCGTATCGAGGTGCGACGAAGTGGAGCGGGGGCGTCCGTGGCGTCGTCGGTAGCGGCGGGTGCCGTGGTTCCTGAGCCGTTCAGGCGCGTTTGCAGATGCGGTCGAGGAGATTGGCGGTGGCCCGCTGGATGCGGGGGTCCACATGGCCGGGGCGGTCCAGCGCCGGGGACCAGGCGAAGGTGCCGGAGGCGAAGACGAGTGCGCCGGAGGGTGCCCGGTACAGGGAGGTCTCCTGGTGGCGTTTGGCTCCTTCGGTGTCCCGGTACGGGGAGTGGGCGAGCAGGATGCGGCTCTCGTGCGCGGGAAGTGCGGTGCGCGGGAAGTAGCGGTCGGCCTCGCCCGCGACCAGGCCGTCGATCTCGTCGCCTTCGCGGGCGTCCGTGGCGTCCCACAGCCAGTGCTCGGCGTTCCGTACGACCAGCGGGTGCGGATCGGGAACCCGGCCCGCGTACTGGATGCCGAGCAGCGACTGCTCCGGGCGGTCGATCTCGCGCCAGAGCGCGGGCTTGCCCGGACCGCGGCGCTTGCGGCAGGTGAGCAGCCGGTCCGGGACACCGGACGGCGACGGGGAGAGGCTGACCTGCCAGTACATGGTGTTGGCGGAGAGGAAGACGAGCGAGGTGCCGCCGTCGCGGGCGCGTTCGGCGGTACGGCGCATGGGCACCGACCAGTACTCGTCGTGCCCGGGGAAGACCAGGCCCCGGTAGCGGCCCGGGTCGATGCGGCCCGCGTGCAGATCGCGGGTGTCGGCGTACGCGAGGTCGTAGCCGTACCGTTCGGCCCAGCGGATGAAGTCGTAGGCGTGCCCGACGTGGAGTGGCAGGCCCGCGCCGGCGTACGGACGGTCGAAGGAGACGGTGACCGCGGCGTCCTCCTCGCCCAGGAGGCGGCCCTGCTCGTCCCAGGCGTGGTAGAGACTGGCGCCGGTGCGGCCGTCCTCGGGGTAGAGGTTGTACGCCTGCCAGGTGATGTCCGGCAGGACCAGCAGCAGATCGGCCGGTTGGTCGTCGCGGACCGTGAACGGGATGTGGGAGCGGTATCCGTCGACCGTGGTGAGGACGGCGACGTACGCGCCGATCGACCAGTAGCTGGGGATCTGCAGCCGCCAGGACTGCCACCAGTGGTGGCAGGAGACCGTGCGGTCGGCGGTGAGCGGGGCGGGCTGGGCGATGCCGGAGAGCCGCGGGCTCGTGGTGATCTTGGCGGCGCCGTCGCCCCCGTAGTGACCGATGCGGTAGATGTCCACGGTGAACTGCTGGGGAGGGTCCACGGTGATGTGGAAGTCGATCGCTTCTCCGGGGGCCGCGGCGCCCGTGGAGATGAAGCCCTTGATCTGGCGGTGCACGTCGTCCGCCGTATGGGTGCCGCCGTCGGTGGAGCTGCGAGCCAGGGTGGGGTCCGCGTACCAGGGGACGACGTGCCCGGTGTCGTCGAAGTAGTTCTCACTGCCGCGCAGCCAGGGCAGCGGGCCCTGGCCGAAAGGATCGGAGACGGCGTGCGCGAGGGCACCCGACTCCCACCGCCGAATCTGCTCCGCCCCCATATCGCTCCCCTCACTGGTCCCCCGAGACAACAGTGGTGCGCCCACTATCAGCGTCGATCCCCAGCACATCACATAACGCATGCACTCCGTCACCCTTCGTCGCTAATTGACGAGAACGGAACGTATTTTTCCGGGTATTGAGGGCGTGGAGGCCCCGACAGCGTGACCTCTGGGAAGGGTGGGGACGCTGTGGTTCAAGCTCGCCGTCGAGGTTTCCGCGGTGGCGGGGGTGGTTGGGGTAAGCGGGGTGGCGGGGGTGGTTGGGGTAAGCAGGGAGGCGGGGGTGCGCGGGGCGGCGGGGGTGGTTGGGGTAAGCAGGGAGGCGGGAGTGCGCGGGGTAAGCGAGGCGGCAGGGGTGGCCGGGGTGCGCGAGGCCGCCGGGGTGCGCGAGGCCGCCGGACTCTGTGGTTCAGACGAGACGAACGGGTTTGTCGGTGCGCACGCCGACCGCGGCGAGCCAGGACCGCAGCGGCTCCGCGTCCCCGTCCTCGACGAGGCTGAGGACGGAGCTGCCCAGATCCGCCCGCCGCTCCCCGCCGACCAGCAGCGCGGGACCGTCGAGCCAGTCGAGTCCGGGCGCCGCACCCGCCGTGTCGACCGCGGCGCAGCAGACCATCGCCGCGACGTGATCGGCGAGCAGTTCCGTGCCCGTACGGGGCGGCTGGAGCGGGAAGAGCGGGAGGGGGTCCGGGCCCCAGAAATTCAGGACGTCCCCACCCATGTGTGCGGCGCTGCGGGTGCCTGCCTGGCCCGATGCGGCATCGGGCGGGAGCTGTTGCGCCGCTGCCTCACGGGCCACCGCGGCGCTGATCCCGGCGGCGAGCTCCTCGCCACCACCGCTCCGGCCGGTCAGATGCTCGACGACACGGGCCAGCGTGGGCACTCCGGGATCCAGGGGAAACGCAGGGTCGGAGTCGGAGGGACCGCCCGAGAAATCACCCGAGAGATCGCCCGAGAGATCGCCCGAGGGATCACCTGAGGGATCACCTGAGGGGTCGACGACGGGTGCGGTGGGGCCCGTACTCATCGAGTCGAGAACGCGGTGCAGGCGCGCGGCCTCGGTGCGCCACTTCCGGTCGACCACCTCTTCCGGATACTCCTGCCAGTCGACCGGAGACCAGTCGGGGCCGTTCTGCGCAGGACCGCCGTGGAAGAGCCGCGCCGCCAGCAACGATGCTGCCTCGTCGGCCGCGCCCGGCTCCTCCAGGAGGTCACAGGCAGGCCGCTCGCCGAGCCGTGCGGTGAACCCGTCGGCGAGCCGGTCGCGGCGGGAGAGTTCGGTGAGGGCGGACACCACGCCCGCGTCCAGCCGGGACGGCCAGCGGCCCATCTGCCAGGCAGGCAGCGCGACGCGGGTGAGCAGCCTGTCCCAGCCCGCATAGGCGAGGCCGACCTGCTCCTGGGCAACGATCCGCAGTCCGTAATCCACACCCTGTGCACAGGCCGACGCGGCGGCGGCGACCCCGCGCTCCATCTCCGCGGCGTGATTGCGACAACTGCGCAGCAGCAACCGTGCGACCCATCCGACGAAGGCCCGCGGCACCCTGCGCGTCCCTGACAGAGGCCCGGAAACAGGCGCGGCGGCGTCGGCGACGGCTCCGTCCAGCCCTCGCACGAAACGACGCGCCGCGGCTATGTCGGGGTGCGCGGACGGGCCCGTGCCCGCGACGACCGGGGCGAGCACCGCCCGTAGCTCCCCGACCCGCATCCACCAGAGGAACGGCGAACCGATGACCAGCACGGGAGACGCCGTGACGCGACGGCGGCTCCGGCCCGCGAAGCGCGTTCGCCGATCCGCTCCGGGGCCTGCTACGGGCTGCGCCGAGGGATGTGTGCGGTCCTCCAGCCAACTGTCGCAGTCGGGCGTGAGCGCTATGGCAGAGGGCGCGGGAACCCCGAGCCGGTCGGCGAGATCCCTGACCAGACGGTAGAGGTCGGGGGCGGCGTCCTCCGGAAGCGGGACGGTCGGACTGACCGCCGGCCTCGCCCGTGCGATCGCGACCGCGACGGCCGCGGCGAGCAGAAGCACAACGACCGCGCAGACCACCACGCCCCAGCGCGCCGCGTCCCAACCGCTGCCGACGGCATGGCCCTGTGCACCCGCCACGAGCAGCACGACGGCCACCGCCGCCGGCAGAACTGCCACGGCGGTCGCTCTGCTGCGGATGCGCAGCAGAGCGAGAGCCCGGGCGCGCGCAGTCTGCGCACCCAGTTCCTCACGTGTACCGGTATTGGACACGACCGGACGTCACCCCCTCTGCCCCCGCGGCGGTGTTGTTCACTCCCCCACTGTGGCACCCGTCACTGACATCGCAATGCCAGTGGGCCAAGTGCCGGAATGCTTGCGCCGCACCCTAGTTGGGGGCTCGGCAGGCGTCATCCGGATGGCTCAGCCGTCACTCGATGGAATGGCTTTGGGCAAAGGTGCTGACGCGCCGCCGTCCTTGAGGCAGTGCGTGTCCGTGGGCCTCGACCGGGGTTCGGGGGGAGGGGTGCGGGAGAGGCTGAGGGGGAGGGTTCCGGGGCGGCTGGGACGGCTGGGACGGGCCGTTACGGGTGATCCACCCGCGGACCGCCCGGCCCGGGACTGTGCGGTCCGGGGCCGTGCGGCCCGGGACTGTGCGGTCCGGGGCCGAACGGGCTCGGCCTCTGTCCCGGACCGCTCGCGTCCCGCCGTATCCCGTCCGTATCCCGTCCGGTCTCAGGCCTCCGCGGCCTTCTGGGCAATGTCCGTACGGAGCTGCGAACCATCGAGCCGGATCCGGGCCGCCGCCGTGTAGGCGCGCTCACGGGCGCTCGTGAGGTCCTTGCCGGTCGCGGTCACCGACAGCACCCGGCCGCCCGCGCTGACGATCGTGTCGCCGTCCCGCCTGGTCCCGGCGTGCAGAACGTACGCGTGCGGGGCATCCTGCGCCGCCACGTCGGCGAGACCTTCGATCGGGTCGCCCGTGCGCGGCGTTCCCGGGTAGTTGTGCGAGGCGATGACCACAGTGACGGCAGCCTCGTCGCGCCAGGTGAGCGGGGGCAGCTCGTCGAGAGTGCCGTTGGCGGAGCCCAGCAGGACACCGGCCAGTGGCGTCCTGAGACGGGCCAGGACCACCTGGGTCTCGGGGTCGCCGAAACGGGCGTTGAACTCGATCACCCTGACGCCTCGCGAGGTGATCGCGAGGCCCGCGTACAGCAGCCCGGAGAACGGGGTGCCGCGGCGGCGGAGCTCGTCGACGGTCGGCTGGAGCACCGACTGCATGACCTCGTCGACCAGCTTGGGGTCGGCCCACGGGAGCGGGGAGTACGCGCCCATGCCGCCGGTGTTCGGGCCCTCGTCGTTGTTCAGTGCGCGCTTGAAGTCCTGAGCGGGCTGAAGCGGCAGCACGGTGGTGCCGTCCGTGATCGCGAAGAGGCTCACCTCGGGACCGTCGAGGAACTCCTCGATGACCACGCGGTCGCAGGCGAGGGCATGGGCGCGGGCCGCTTCGATGTCGTCGGTGACGACGACGCCCTTACCCGCGGCGAGGCCATCGTCCTTGACGACGTACGGGGCGCCGAAGGCGTCGAGCGCGGCGTCGATCTCGGACGGGGTGGTGCAGACGTAGCTACGGGCGGTCGGGACACCGGCTTCGGCCATCACGTCCTTGGCGAACGCCTTGGAGCCCTCCAGCTGGGCCGCCGCGCCGGACGGGCCGAAGCAGGGAATGCCCGCGGCGCGCACGGCGTCGGCGACACCGGCGACGAGCGGTGCCTCCGGGCCGACGACCACCAGTTCGGCGTCCAGGTCAGTGGCGAGGCGCGCGACGGCATCGCCGTCGAGTGCGTCGACCGGGTGCAGTTCGGCCACCTCCGCGATGCCGGCATTGCCGGGAGCGCAGTACAGAGCGGTGACGTCGGGGTCGATGGAGAGAGAGCGGCACAGGGCGTGTTCGCGGGCGCCGCCGCCGATGACGAGGACCTTCACGGGGTGCAGCCTATCCGCCGAGCTGCTGCGGCCTCGACGGACGCCGCTCCGTGGACACCCCTGGCCCGCATGACGCCCCTGGTCCGCGTGACACCCCTGGTCCGCGTGACACCCCTGGTACCTGTGACGCCCCTGGTCACCGCTTGCGTGCCTGGCACCGCTTGCGTGCCTGGCACCGCTTGCGTGCCTGGCACCGCTGGCGTGTCTGGCACCGCTGGCGTGCCTGTCGCCCCCGGCGCCGCAGCGGGGGAGCGCCCCGCACCACACCCTCGCTGCTCGGGCGCCGCGCCGCTACTCGTTGTTGAACTCCTCGACGACCGTGGCGCCCAGTTCGCGAACGATCAGATCGTGGCCGGAGAGCGCCGAGTCGACGAGGTCCGGGTCGTCCGCCTCCGGGGTGTCGTCCTCCGGAGCGACCGATCGCGGGGGTTCGGGCGCGGAGTACGACGACGGTCCGGGCTCCGCGGCGGGAGCGCCGCCCTGCTGGTGCTGAGCGGGGGCGGGCCTGGGTTCGTAGCTCTGCTGCGGCGCGGGGGCCGGACGTTGCGGCGCGGGCTGCGCGGCGGAGGGACGGCCGCCACCGGTCTGCGGGGGTGCGCCGGCCCCGCCCGACGGGTCGACGATCGCCTCGATCTTCCACTGTGCGTTGAACCGCTCGGCGAGGGCCTGCTTCAGCACGTCCTCGCTGCCGCTGCTCGCGAAGTTGTCGCGCGCACCGGCGTTGAGGAAGCCGATCTGCAGGGTGCTGCCGTCGAAGCCGGTGACCTGGGCGTTCTGGCTGAGCAGGATCCAGGTGAACCGACGGCGGTTCTTCACGGCCTCCAAGATGTCCGGCCACATGTTCCGCACCTGGCCTGCGCCTTGCGTCATTCCCGGGCCCGGTTCGGCAGCGGGCACCGGCCCCGCAGGTGCGGCCCGGTCCGGGGCGGGAGCCGGTGCAGCCGGGGGCGCCGGCGACCGGCCGGGGGCGGAAGCGGTCGGCCAGCCACCGGGGCGGCGGCCTGATTCCGGTGCCGCCGCGGTGGGCCAGGCACCAGGACGCTGACCGCTCGCGGGCGCCTGGGCCGGGGCCTGGGTCTCGACAGGCGGCTGCGGAGCGACGGGTTGCGCGGATGACGGAGGCGCTGCGGCAGGCGTGGGCGGTGCTGCAACAGGCGTGGGCGGCGCCGTGGCGGGAGTGGGCGGTGCCGTGGCGAGGGCGGGCGACGCTGCGGCGGGCGGCGCGTCTCCCCGTGCCGCCGCGCGTGCTGCGGCGGGTCCGGCGCCGGGTTGTACGGGTGGTGCGACGGGCGCGTGGGCCAGGACCTCGGGCCCAGGTACGTACCCCATGGCGGGCCCTGCGCCGGCGGTCGCGAAGGACGCGCCGCGCTCCAGCCGGTCCAGCCGGGCCTGTAGCGAACGCTCGTCGTCGAAGGCCGCGGGCAGCAGAACCCGCGCGCAGATCAGCTCGACCTGGAGGCGCGGCGAGGTGGCCCCGCGCATCTCCGTCAATCCCTCGTTGACCAGGTCGGCGGCGCGGCTCAGCTCGGCGGCGCCGAACACGGACGCCTGGGCCTGCATCCGCTCGACGACATCGGCGGGGGCGTCGATCAGCCCCTTCTCCCCGGCGTCCGGAACGGCGGCCAGGATCACCAGGTCGCGCAGCCGCTCCAGGAGATCCGCGACGAAGCGGCGCGGGTCGTTGCCCCCCTCGATCACCCGGTCCACGACCTCGAAGGCCGCGGCCCCGTCACCCGCCGCGAAGGCGTCCACCATCGAGTCGAGCAGGGAGCCGTCCGTATAACCGAGCAGCGCGGTCGCCATGGCGTACGTCACACCGTCGTCGCCCGCGCCGGCCAGTAGCTGGTCCATGACCGACATGGAGTCACGCACGGATCCGGCCCCGGCCCGCACGACGAGCGGCAGCACGCCGTCCTCGACGGGGCTGTTCTCCTTGTCGCAGACTTCGGCGAGATATTCGCGCAGCGTCCCGGGCGGCACGAGACGGAACGGGTAGTGGTGCGTACGCGACCGGATGGTGCCGATGACCTTCTCGGGCTCGGTGGTCGCGAAGATGAACTTGAGATGCTCCGGCGGCTCCTCGACCACCTTCAGCAGGGCGTTGAACCCCGCCGACGTGACCATGTGCGCCTCGTCGATGATGTAGATCTTGTAACGACTCGACGCGGGGCCGAAGAACGCCTTCTCCCGCAGATCACGGGCGTCGTCCACGCCACCGTGCGATGCGGCGTCGATCTCGATGACATCGATCGATCCCGGCCCGTTGCGCGCGAGATCCTGGCAGGACTGGCATACGCCGCACGGTGTCGGTGTCGGCCCCTGCTCGCAGTTCAGACAGCGCGCGAGGATGCGCGCACTGGTGGTCTTGCCGCAGCCGCGCGGACCGCTGAACAGGTACGCGTGATTGACCCGGTTGTTCCGCAGGGCCTGCTGCAGCGGGTCGGTGACATGCTCCTGACCGATGACCTCGGCGAAGGACTCGGGGCGGTAGCGGCGGTACAGCGCAAGGGACGACACACATACGAGGTTATCCGGGCGGACTGACAACCGGCCCCGGACCGGTGAAGCACCTACGCGCCCCCGGAAACACAAGGGCCCCCCACGCACCCGCCAGAGCCAACCTACCCTTGCTGCCTTCCGGCCCTGGGGGAGTTCAGTCAGATAGCGCCACGTGAGGGGCTGAGCCCCACCTTAGCCGATCCCCACCCCTGCTGGTCCACCGCCCCGACTTCCACGACCACCCCGGACGAGGCGGAGGTGAGCGGGAAGGAAGCCGGAGGGGAACGGGTTCGCGAGCACTCCTCAACGTCTTGTATTGTTTGCCGCGGAGGATTCGCCTAGTGGCCTAGGGCGCACGCTTGGAAAGCGTGTTGGGGGCAACCCCTCACGAGTTCGAATCTCGTATCCTCCGCCATTGCTCTCACCGGGCAATACGTCGAAGGCCCCCGCAGCTTGCTGCGGGGGCCTTCGACGTATTGGTCTCAGTTTTGGTCTCAGTTGCTCCGAGGTGACGCGTCGGCTCGGTTGCTGGTCCGCTCTCCTCCGCCGTGCACCCCCTCAAGGCCGACGAGCCAGAGCGCGCTCTCGTTGATCACGGGTGCGAGTGGATGTCGATCCCACGAGGCCCACGAGCCCGATGCTCCGCAGATGGAACAGACCACTCCGTTGACCGCGAGCACCCCTGTGGATAACTCTCGTGGCCGAAATCCTCCCTAGTAGTGTCAAGACGTGGCCACTCCCCTGTTCTTCGACACCGCCCTCCACACCCTCCCCTCGGTCCCCGAGGAGGCCGTGGAGCACGGCGAGGTGTTCACGCGGCGCTGGGTCGTCGATCTGATCCTCGACCTAGTGGGCTACACCTCTGATAAAGCCCTCTGCGACCTGAAGCTCGTGGAGCCGGCCTGCGGGTCAGGAGCGTTTCTAGGAGCCGTGGCTTCGCGGATCAGCGCATCCTGCCGCGCACAGAACCGTCCCATCGGTGACGCAAGCGGTGCCGTGCGTGCGCTCGATCTGCTGGAGCGCAACGTCCGCAGGAGCCGCGAAGTCGTCAAGAAGCACTTGGTCGACGACGGATGGAACCCGGCGGATGCCCAGCAGGTGGCGGCGGCCTGGGTCGAGCAGGGTGACTACCTACTCCAGCCCGAAGCGACCCAGCACGCGGACTACGTGGTCGGCAACCCGCCCTACATCCGCTTGGAGGACGTCCCCGCGGACAGGATGACGGTCTACCGTCGCGCGTGCCCCACCATGGGAGGCCGTGCAGACATCTATGTCGGCTTCTTCGAAGTCGCGCTCCGAAGCCTCGGCCCCGGAGGACAACTGGGCTTCATCTGCGCGGACCGGTGGATGCGCAATCAGTACGGCCGGCGGCTCCGGCAGCTGGTGACCAAGGGCTTCAGTGTGGACCTGGCTCTGGTTATGCACGATGTCGACGCCTTCGACGACCAGGTTTCGGCCTACCCAGCCATCACGCTCATCAGCAAGCGGCCCCAGGGCACCGCCGTGGCAGCGGACACCACGCGAGCGTTCGGTGCTCCCCAAGCCACCGACTTTGCGCGTTGGTACGCGAGTGATCGGACTGAAGCGGTCGTGACGGAAGCCTTCCAGGCTGCTCGCATGCCGCACTGGTTCCCGGACGAGGACTCATGGCCGAGTGCCTCTCCGGCCCGGCTAGCCGTGCTCGAAGAGCTGACGGAGCGCTTCCAACTGCTCGAGAGCGACGGCACCGGTACCCGGGTCGGCATCGGGATCGCCACTGGCGCGGACAAGATCTTCCTCACCAACGACGACAAGTTGATCGAGGAAGATCGACTGCTGCCGATGGCCATGGTCCGCGACACCACAAGCGGGACCCTGAACTGGAACGGCACCTATCTGGTCAACCCCTGGTCGGCCAGCGGCGACCTGGTCGACCTCGCTGCGTATCCGCGGCTTGCCCGATATCTCGACGAAAACGGAGCAGCGCTGCGCCAGCGCTATGTGGCGGTCAAGCAGCCGCACCGCTGGTACAAGACCATCGACAAGGTCGATCACGCGCTGACCCGGCGGCCCAAGCTGCTGTTCCCGGACATGAAGCTGACGATCCATCCGGTACTCGACGAGGGCGGACTGTACCCTCACCACAACCTGTACTTCATCGTCTCGGACGTCTGGGACATGCGCGTGCTGGGTGGTCTGCTGCTTTCCAAGGTCGCGGAGGCATTCGTGGAGGCGTACGCGGTCAAGATGCGAGGGGGAACCCTCCGCTTCCAGGCGCAGTACCTCCGCAAGATCCGAGTCCCTGACCCGGCAGCGATCAACGAGCGTGACCGGGACGCCCTGGCGGTAGCTTTCGACAAGCGAGACGTGAAGGCCGCCACGGAGGCCGCCCTACGCGTCTACGGACTTGCCGAACTGCCTGACTAGGAGGACGAATCTTGACGGTCACCCGCCAGGATTTCGAGGACGCGATAGCGACCTACTGGGGTGCCAAGAAGCTCCAGCGCGAACAGTCCGCGATCAAGGCTGCGGTCGGTGCCGGCACAGCCGGGTCGGTACGCGGCGGTAAGCACTTCGATGCGATCGCGATCCTCTTGGCGAAGTTCTTCCTGGACGCCGGCTATCCGCCCGACAGCATCCGGGTCACCAAGAAGCAAGGACTCGAACTCCCCGGCTACTACCGCCCCCAGAAGCAGTGGGACCTGGTGGTCGTCCACGAGGGCGTCCTTGTCGCGGCCTTCGAACTCAAGGCGTTGGGCGGCCCCTCCTTCGGCAACAACTACAACAACAGGGTCGAAGAAGCGCTCGGCAGCGCGGTGGACCTGCGGCGAGCCGCCCTTGCCGACCTCTATCCGAAGGAGAAGCCCTGGCTGGGCTACTTCTTCATCATGGAAGACCACGAGAAGTCCCGCAGCAAGGTCAGGATCGCGAAGGGCGCCCTGCCCAGCGACTCACACTGGCGCGGAACTTCCTACCAGGACCGCTTCGGGATCTTCTGTGAGCGCATCGTGGCGGAGCAGTTGTACGACGCCGCGTGCTACGTCACATCGTCGGCAGAGGAGCCCAAGCCCATCGAGCTGGTGGAGAGCCTCGACTGGCGCCACTTCTCAGCAGCCATAAATGCCCGCCTCACGTATCTGAAGGAGCTCGGGCTTCCCGGCTAGGGATGACGAACGGGGCCTCGACCAACTTGGTCGAGGCCCCGTCCTCGGTTCCCTTCGAAGGGGCGAGGACCCCTACCTCTGACCGTCGCCGTACGTGCCGGGGTTGCGCGCGCGGTCCACAGCCTGTGCGCACGCCTCCACGTAGGCCGACGAGACGGCGTCCTTGTCCGTGCCACGCACTTGGGCTTCGATCTCCTGGCCTGGCCGACGCGAAGTGTGCCAACGCACCGGCAGGTCCGTGTACAGGTCGCGCTCGAATTCCCATGCCCACGTTGACCATTGGGCAGGACTTCCGACGTTGAGCCGTTCGCCTCCTGCCAGGAACACGGCATGGGCGTGGTGCACCAACCGGCGGTCGGGGATCTCCTGGCGGATGAGCCGAATGCCGTCACCCACATCGTCCTCCCACTGTTCCCGCTCCATCTCCTCGACCTGAGCCGCTTGACCGGGCCGGTCCTCGCCCCATTGGGTAACCACCTGCTCCGCGTGCTCTCGGGAAGCGAAGCCCAGTCGTCGGCCACCGAGGTCAGCGAGGTAGACCGCTGAGTCGACCAAGGCAGATCCGGGGCTCACCGCGCTCCCGGAGCCGGCCTCCACCGCCACGTCCGCAGGCGTGGCCCAGAGCAGGGCTCCGATCTTGGCGGCGGTCTGCTGCAGGACGGGGCCGGTCATGTGCTGGTAGCGGCGGCGCATCCGGGCGGACTTGCCGGGCTCCCAGCCCATGATGCTGTCGACAACAGCATCGGAGATCCCGAGGATGAGCAGGACAGTGGCCGCTGTGTGGCGGGCGTCGTGAAGGCGGCCGTCGCGCACCCCCGCTGCCTTCAGCAGGTCCTTCCACCGGTGGAAGTCGGTGTTCGGGTTCAAGGGTTCGCCGACCGGCGAGGTGAAGACGTACCCCTTCTCCGTCCAGAGGTCCCGAGCGAGAGCGCGCTCTCGGCCCTGCTCCTCCTTGTGCCGGCGGAGCAGGTCCATCAGCTCGTCAGGAACGCCGATTGGCCGCTGCCCGGCCCGTGACTTCACGCTCTTGGTCTCGCGCCGAGTGTTGATCTTCTGCGGGCAGAAGCCGGGCTTGCGCCCGCAGCGATTGCCGCAACCATGCTCGTAGCGGGGCCGCAGGCGGCCTCGTCGGACGCGGATGACTCCGAGTTCGAAGTCGACATCGGTCCACTGCATTCCGAGGACCTCGCCCTGACGGAGACCGAGCGCCAGGGCGATGACCCAGCGGGCCGCATTGCGGTGTTTCCCCGCCTCAGCCAAGAGGCGCTGGACCTCCTCGACCGAGTACGGCTCGACTTCTTCCTCTTCGAGGCGCGGGGCCTTCGCGATTGTCGCCGGATTCCGGATGGCGTGCCCTCGGCGCACGGCCTCGTTGAGAGCGGTACGGAGGGTGCGGTGTACCTGGTGGGCGGTGCCGGCGGCGCTGCCGGTCTCCTGCATTTTCTTGTAGAAGCGCTCCAGGTGTTCCGGCTCCAGCTTCTCCAGGCGGTGGGCGCCCAGGCCGGGGACGAGGTGGTGGTTCACCGCGACGCGGTAGCCGTCGATGGTGTTCTCGGAGACGTTCGGCGCTGCGATGTTCTCGACCCAGTGGGTGAGCCAGGTCTCGATCGTCCAGCTCTGGCCGGCCTTGCGTACCGCACCCTTGTCCCGCTGCTGCTCCAACTCCCTGACGGTTTTGGTGACCTCCGCGCGGGTCTTGCGGCTGACGTGGCGCCGGTCCGGCGTGCCGTCGTCCTTGACGCCGACGGTGACGCGGCCGTGCCAGCGACCGTCCTTGCCGAGATGGATGCTGGAGGCGCCATTGGGCTGACGGCCTTTCGCCGCCCCACCCCGCGTCATGCTGCGGCCCCGAAGTCGACGGCCGTGAGGCGCCTGGCCAGGAAGTCGTTCACCGCCTCCGCTGGGATACGGCGCAAGCTGCCGATCTTCACCGAGGCGATCTCTCCGGACGTGACGTACTCGTACAGCTTCGTGCGGCCGATGCCGATGCGGCGCGCGGCTTCGGCAACGGTGAGGGCCACGAGGGTGGCGTCGCCTCCGGTGGGACGTCGTTCGGAGAGCAGGTCTCGCAGGTCGGACTCGGGGACGTCCAGCAGGTCCGCTATCTGGGCAAGCGGCAGTTCGGTGCGGTGCAAGGGAGGGTCCTCTCCTGGCAGGCCAAGGGACGGCGAATCCCGATGGGCCGGCAAGTCGTTCAGGGATGGGCGTGAAGAGAAGGAACCGGAGACGGCAAGCCCTCGCTGTTCGTAGCAGCGAGGGGCCGAGTCAGCTCTGTTCGGACGGCGCGTCCATGCGCTCGCCGAGGTAGCTGCGAAGCCGAGTTGGCGCTCCAAGGTGGTGATGGAACTCGCCGTTCGAGGCGATGGTCAGCTCGTGGGTCAGCAGAGCCTTGACCATGTCTTCCTGGTTGGGGTTGGCATCCGTGTACGCCGCGAGTTCGTCCTGGATCCGGCGCATGTCCTTGCCCAGGGCCCGCCATTCCTTCCATCTCGCGACGTAGTCGCCGACGAGACGGCGGACCAGCGGGTTGGCGAGTTGGCCGGGGGGGCTGGTCAGCTCGTCGAAGGTCAGGTCGAAGACCTTGCAGAAGCCGAGCGCCTCATCGAGGTTGACCCGGCGGCGGGGCTTGCCGCTCTCGATGCGCCAGATCGCGGACTGGTTGACCGGGTGCCCGGCGTCTGCCATTCGCTCGGCCAGTGTGACCGTGCTCCAGCCGCGAGCCTCGCGTTCGAGCTTGATGCGCTCTGCGACGTGATCTTCGGCCAGCGGCCGCTCCGGCCCCGCGCGGGAGGCGCCTTCGTCACTGCTCATCACTGCACCTCCTTGCAGGGGCCCGACGGACAGCCGGGGCGATGGTGAAAACTAAACACCATTCCGGAGCCGAATGCAACCGTTGCGCTTCCGAACACGTCGGGTACTGTAGGCGTCCGCCCTCGAACGTGGGCGAACGCAAAAAGCCCCCGACGCTACGAACGCCGGGGGCCAAGCACGAACTCTCGTAACCGCCCATCCCTGAACGATTGACCCGCGTGGCCTGGGATTCGCCGTCCCGTACGGCCCGCAAGTTGAGGAGCTCAATGTCCAGTATGGACGAACCCCGGCCGAACACGCCACACCTCGCGGAATCCGGCCGCCAGCCCCCGCCGGGCGACCTCACCGCGGTTCCGCCGCACGACGTCGACGCCGAAGCCGCCGTGCTGGGGGCCTGCATGCACAAGGCCGCGGTGATCGACGAAGTACGCCAACTGCTCGACGCGGCCGACTTCTACCGCCCCGCGCACGAGACGGTCTGGCGCGCCATCCTCGCTCTGCACGGCGAGGACAAGCCGACCGACCCCATCGTCCTGTCGCACCAGCTGCGCGCCCAGGACGACCTGGAGCGGGTCGGCGGCGTGGTGTACGTCCACCAGCTGGCCGACGCCGTGCCCTCGACGAGCAGCGCCGCCTACTACGCCAGCATTGTGCGCAGGTTGGCCGACCTGCGCCGCTTGCGTGCCTCCGGCATCCGCACCGCCCAGCGCGCGATGGAGCCGGGCGCCGATCCGGACGCCATCCGCAGCGAGGTGGAGTCGGAGGTCCGGATCGAACGCGAGCGTGCACTCGCCTCGGGACAGGGCCGGCTCTCCCGGTTCATCACCGACGGATGGCTCTTCGTCACCGAGACCGGCGCCGACACCGAGCCGCTGTGGGGCACGCGGGAGCAGACGGCCTGGTCATCCGGCGAAAGTCTGATGATCGTCGGAGCACCCGGCGTAGGGAAGACCACACTGGCTCACCAGGTGATCCTCGCCCGCCTGGGTCTGGCGGACAGCGTCCTGGACATGCCGGTCGCACCGAGTCGGCGGGTGCTGTACCTGGCGCTGGACCGGTACAAGCAGATCGCCCGTGCCATGGCCCGCGGCATCGGACCGGAACACGAGCAGCGCTTGCGCGACGGGCTCGCTGTCTGGCAGGGGCCTCTGCCCGCCAGCCTGGACAAGGAGCCCGACCTTCTGGCAGACCTCGCCGCCGCTCACCAGGCCGACACGATCGTGATCGACAGCCTCAAGGACGCGGTGAGCACTCTGGTCGACGACGCGCTTGGCGTCGCCTACAACAATGCCCGCCAGCGAGCCATGCGTAACGGCGTCGAGATCATGGAACTCCACCACCAGCGCAAGGCCACCGAGGGCGCCCCACGCGCCCAGAAGCCCACCCTGGACCGGGTCTACGGCTCCACCTGGATCACCTCCGGCGCGGGCAGCGTCCTCTTCATCGCCGGGGAAGCGGGCGACCTCGCCGTCACCCTGCACCACATCAAAACCCCCACCGGCGAGATCGGCCCCCTTCAGGTCATCCACGACCACGAACGCGGCACCTCGACGCTCGACCCCGCTCTCGACCCGGTCGCCATCCTGCGCCAGCGCCCCGACGGCCTGACCGTGCGCGAACTCGCCATGATCCAAAGCGGCCAGAACAACCCCGAGCGCTCGGCCACCGAGAAAGCCAGGCGCACCCTGGACCGGCTCGTCAGGGCCGGACTCGCGGACAAGGCCGAAGGAGCCGCAGGCGGAACCGGAGGCGGCCAGCAAGCCCGCTACCGCACCTCCGTCCGCCACATCGGCGCGGTCTCCTGACCCCACCGCCGGACGTCGCGACCGTACACGAGGGCGTACACGCACCCCCTCCCCCACGCACCGGCCCACGCCTCACCGCAGGCGTACACGCCAAGCACAAAACCCCAGGTCAGACGATCACGCGATCGTTCACGCCGTACACGCACGCCAGCGTTCACGCGTGAGCCCCCTTTAGAAGGGGGCTCACGTGTACGCCCCCTCCGTGAACGCCGTGATCGCCTCCGCAGAACCATCCCGGAGAAGCCCGCATGACCACACCCGCCACACCCCACGACATCCCCCGGCACACTCACGCGACGCCCCGCGCCCAGGCCACGAGGCGACAAGCAAAGCCCCAGCACGCTGCAGAGCAATACGCCCTCGCCGCAGCCGGAACCGTCATCACAGCCCTCACCGCCGGCGGCTTCTGGCTCTCCTACGCCCACCTCGCCCAGGTCGCCGGACAGCATGGGCTGGGAAGCTCCCCGGTCCGGCAATGGGCCTGGCCCGCGACCCTGGACGCCTTCATCGTCGCGGGCGAACTGCTGATGCTCCGCGCCGGCCTTCGCCGGGTGACCGACTGGTGGGCGGTCGGTCTGACCGCCATCGGATCAACCGGATCCATTGCGCTCAACGTGGCCGGGGTGAGCGGCACGGGCAACGAGAGCGTCGCACCCCTACTCGACTACGTGGTCGCGGCGGTTCCCCCGACCGCAGCCCTGCTGGCCTTCGGAGTGCTGATGCGGCAGATCCACCAACTGGTCGACCGGGCTTCCTACCGGCCCGCCACCGGTTCCCTTGAGACGCCGGAATCGCCTGCCCTGCCGCCCGCGCACACCGGGCAACCGCAAACCACCGCATCCGGCTACCCGAATACGCCTCCCGGGATCTCGAAGGGTGTTCCGCGAGGCGGTCGTCCGGTCAGCGCAACGGTCGAGGAACTGGTCGAGATCGGGCGGATCGCCGCAGCCGAGAAGCGGAAGCTCACACGGGGCATCGTGCAACAGGCCATACGAGACAAGGGACACACGGTCGGCGGCCAGAGGCTGACCGAGGTCATGGAAATCCTCCGGTCGGAACCCGGCGCCGGTCGGAACGTCGGCTGATCGCCCGCCACCGGTGGCCGGAACTCCTCCGGCCACCGGTCAGGGCGGTCCCCGCCTCTCCGCCTGATCGCTCATTCCCACCTACGGCCGTAGCCGTGGCCCTCGCACGCCACCATCCCGCCCGCACTTCTCCGGAGCACTATCCGTGACCCACGACCCGCACCACCCCAACTCCGACATCGGATCGCCGCTGACACTGACGAAATCGCCTACGCTGACGGAACGTTTGCGGCGGGCGTTCGGACGGGCTGCTCCTGGCGGAGCCAGTAGTACCCCGAGTCCGACTCTTGGCCGGTCTTCGGGGGTCTCCGCCCCGGGGGTGGCGGAGACGGCCCAGCGCCAGGGGGCGCCGGACCAGGTGGCTGTGGCCGAGAACGGCCCCGACCCGGACACGCTTCACGCCGCCCAGCAAGCGATCCTCCGCCCGGCGCGCACCGACGCCTCCGCCGTCGGCGAACCCTCTGTGCAGAGCGTCCAGCCAACGATCCGCCGGTTCACCGGCGACGCGCGCCTTAAGCGCGTCGGCCCCTTGCGCTTCACCGACGACGAGCGCACCCGCCTGCGCGAGGCCGCAGCCGAGCATGGCTACAAAGGTGAATCCGGCCTCGCCGCCGACATCGCCCTCGCCTTCATCGACGGCCGCTTCACCGCGAACCTCCCTCTGTCCGAGGACCGACGACGCACCCACGTATTCCGTGCCCAGGTCCTGCGGGCCCTCAGCCGCACCGGCGTCAACGTCAACCAGATCGCCCGCGCCCTCAACAGCGACTACACCCCGCCCGACATCCGCCAGCGCCTCGACGAACTCCACCACCTCCTCGCCCTGATCGCCGAGGCCCTGCGCCAGCCCACCGACCCGAGGGAGGAGCGGTCCGCGTGATCGCCGCCATCAAGGCCGCAGGCTCCAACACCCGCGGTCTGCTCGCCTACCTCTACGGCCCCGGTCGGCACGACGAGCACCTTGACCCGCACCTCGTGACTGGCTTCGCCATGCTCGGTATGCCCGACCCCGGCCGTGACGAGAATGCCACCCTGACCGAACTCGGCCGCTACCTCGACGAGCCCGTGCGCTTGCGCAACAGCGAGTTCGGCAAGCTCGTCACCGACCACGTCTGGCACTGCCCCGTCCGCGCCGCACCAGAAGACCGCTACCTATCCGACACCGAGTGGGGCGAGATCGCCCAGCGCATCGTCCAGGCAGCCGGCATCGCCCCCGAAGGCGACGATCTGGCCTGCCGCTGGATCGCCGTACGCCACGCAGACGACCACATCCACATCCTCGCGACCACGGTCCGCGAAGACGGCCGCCGCCCCAAGCTGCATGACAGCGGCATCCGCGTCGGCGACGAGTGCCGGACGATCGAGAGGGATTACGGGCTGCGCCGCCTGAAGAAGGGCGACCGCACCGGCACCCGGCGCCCCACCCAGGCCGAGATACACAAAGCCGAGCGCCTCGGCTGGGAGCAGACCAGCCGCGAGTGGCTCCAGGACCGCATCCGCGCCGCCATCCCGCACGCCACCAGCGCCGAGGAACTCCTCGCCTACCTCGAAGCCGACGACATCCTGGTCAAACCCCGACACGGCCCCTCCGGGGACCTCCTCGGCTACGCCGTCGGCCGGCCCGGCGACCTGAACAAGGACGGTGAGCAGATCTTCCACCCCGGCGGGAAGATCGCCCCCGACCTGTCCCTGCCCAAGCTCAAGGCCCGCCTGGAAACCAGCACACCGGAGGAGCACCCCACCGCACGGCGCAACCGACTCTCGACGCCTTGGCATCAGGCCACCGAAGCCCTCGACACCCTCCACGCAGAGATCACCAGCACAAGCACCGATGGCACCGGAGACGCGCGGGCACAGGCGCATATCACCGCCCTAGGCGAACTGATCGAAGCCACCGCCCAGAAGGCACCCGCCAACCATCGTGCTCAACTGCGCTCAGCCAGTGCGCGATTCGCCCGTGCCCAGCGGTCGCAGATCCGGGCCGAAGACCGCGTTGCCCACTCCCTGCGGACCGCAGCCCGCGACATCGCGCACACCGCCACCGGCCCAGACGGCAGCGCACTCGCAGCCCTGACCGCCGCACTGCTCTGGGCCGCCATCCTCGCTGCCCGCTGGCACGAGGCCAAGGGCCACGCCCAGCAGGCCGACGCCGCCCGCCGAGCCGTCCAGCATCTCCAGTCAGCAGCCGACAACTCGCTCGCGCCGACACTCACCGAACTCGAAGCCCGGCGCCCTGGCGAAGGGACACACCGCACTCTTGCCCACGACGTACGCGCAGCCGTTCCCGAGCACGCCGAGCGGATCCTCGCCGACCCTGGCTGGTCCGCCCTCGCCACCGTCCTTGCCGACGCCGAAGCCGGTGGCCACGAGCCCCACCAGCTCCTGAAGGAAGCCGCAGCCCAACGTGAGCTGACCACCGCCCGCCAACCGGCCCGTGTCCTGATCACCCGCATCCAGCACACCAGCCGCAACCCCGCGCCCAACCGTCGCGCCGAAGCAGCCCGCCTGCGAAGCACCACCGCATCGGCCTTCCACGCTTCGCCGCTTGGTATCCAGCCGCCCACCGGGATGGCAGCTCCCCCGAACCAGCCGAGCCGCCCGCGCCGCTGAGCCCACAAAGAGGTTCAGAGACGCCGAGGCGAAGGCGCCGAAGGAATATCGGCTGCTGGGCCGGCCACCACCCGTGGTGACCGGCCCAGCAGCCGTTGGACGCTTACAGCGGAGCTTTACTGCGAAGACCCTTCACAGGCTCATGGGGTTTCGCCGCCGGCCTCATCCACGACGCAGCAGACCGCTCCGCGCCCGGTGCCTCCCCACGCGGCGTCCGACAGACTGCTCGGATACTGCGGGCTTACTCAGAGGCGCCGGTCGGGTTGGTTCATCGTGCAGAAGTATGGACTGCCAGACCTGCTCCTGCAGGGCGCGGATGCATGGTCCGCAGGCGTACATGGCGGCCTGGGCGCCGGCCACGCTGACGGGGCCGATCCACAGAACACGGGTCCAGCGCTGACCGCAGTAGAGCCAGCAGTACCCATCGGTCCAGGTGTTGCCGTCGTCGGTGTCCGCCGCTGCGGGCAGACCGCCGCGGGCGAACTCGGCGACGCCGGGTATGACCCGCGGCGTCACGGCCAGTTCCATAAACACGCTCGGTCCTCAAGATCACTCGCCCGGTGCAGCCGCCCCGGCCTGCTCCTGCTTGTCGGCGTCGGCGAAGAGGAGGGTTGGTTCGGCGAGGATGTCCCGGCTGGACTCGCTCTTGTAGATCTCGTCGACGCTGCCGAACCGGGCCTGTGCGTAGTCGAGGTCGAGCAGATCTGCAGCCTGTCGGACCGATGCCTCGTCGGGTCCTTCGATCTCGACGAAGGTGGGGAGGTCCGGCCAGGTGTCGAAGTCGAAGGCGACTTCGCCCAGGCGCCACTCCTCCCGGTAGTTCTCCTGGTAGCGGACTTCGCGCAGGCCGATGTTGCGGAGGATCTCTGCCATGGCGTGCAGGTCGGACACCTCGGTCTCGATCTCGGTGGTGCCGTCGATCGTCGTGGAATCGGTGACCTGCTTCAGCGTGAGAGTGGAACGCGTGGCCTCGTCCCTCAGGCGGACCCAGGCGCCGCCTTCGAGGGCGTCGTTCTCGAAGATCTTCCGGGTGAGCAGGGTGCGCGGAAACGCCTGGACGGCTCCGAGTGCCGTCAGTTTGGCCTGGAGGTCGTCGACGTCGACGGCGAGGAACTTGGCTTCGTACTCGTGCTTCATAGGTCCTTCTTCCCGTAGCTCTAGGAGGGGGTGGAGGCACGGGCGGCGAGGAGAAGGCCCATGCGGTGGTTGTGGTCCTGCAGCTGTCCGACGTGCGCCTGCTCCGTGAACTCGTTGGTCCGCAGGGTGAGCAGGACGTTCCAGTCCCCGATGAAGTAACGCCGGAGCTTCTCGGGGGATGTGTAGTGCTCCAGCGCGTGGTGGCGTTGCGTGATGGGCATCATGAACTCCGCGCCGAACAGACCGCCGGGCCGGACCAGGCGCTGCATGCGGTCGACGAACTCGCCCAACGGCCGGTGGTGGTTGGCACTGTAATGCCACGAGCAGCTCGTCCAGACAGCGTCACAGGGAGCAGCATCGGGCTCGGAGGCGAGGAAGTCCTCCTCCACGACTCGGACACGGTCGTGAAGCCCTTCCTGTTTCAGGCGCTCGATCACGCCCATCGCGTGACCGGTTCTGCCACCCGGAAGTTGGACCTCGCCGCCGTGGAGGGCGAGCGGGTCGCGCTCGATGGCGATGACGCGGTAGCCGGCCGCCGCCAGTGGAACGACGAGTCTGCCGTCGCTCGCGCCGATGACCGACACGGTGGAGTCAGGCTCCGTACGCTCCTCCAGCGCGGCCAGGAACTGAGGGAAGAAGGTGAGGGTGTGCCGCCACATGCTGGGTGTCTGCACTGGCTTGCTCTCCTTGCGGGTCGGTGCTCAAGACGGCTCGGAGTACCTCGTCAGGGGAGAGACCGGTGGTATTCACGCGGTGCATCGGGAACGAGGCGTAGGCGTCGGTGATCTTGTCTGCGGTGATCTCGGCGAGGGCGTCCCACCGTGATACGGGCTTGTCGCGCCTGGCGAGTCGGCGCTGACGCTCGTCCTCTGCGCAGACGAGGTGATAGGTGACGGGACGAGGGAGTCCCGGCGGCAGGGACACGGAGAGGTTGGCTCCGAAAGCGCGGTGGTTGGCCAGGCACCGCGCGAAGTAGCTTTCGACGACGACCGGGATGCCGGCGGACAGGTACCGCTGGATCTGATCGGCCGCGGTGAGCACGGCCGAGAGGTAGAAGCACATGCGGGCCTCTACATTTGCCAGCCGGTCGACCTCCTGCCGCAGTACCTGATAGGTGGGCGGCACCGTCGGGACCAGCACCGCGCCACGGGCGGCCGCGAGCATGGGGGCGAGGGTGGATTTTCCTGTGCCGCGGAGCCCTTCAACGCTCTCGAACGACGCCGGGTCAGACACGTCCGTACACCACGTCCGGCACCGCGAGGGTGAGTTCGTCAGTGGCGGAAGGCCGGTGGGCGATGTGGTCGGCGAGCTTGTCGTACCAGAAGGCGTGCGAGTCCTTGCCGACAGCCTTGCAGGACATGGTGAGCGCGCCGCGCGGGTCGGCCTCGATCCGCTCGATCTCCACAGGGCCCCCGGCAGGGAGGCAGGCATCCGGCGCACCCAGCTCGGACAGGTCCTCGTCGAGGATCACCTCGATGTCCAGCTCGGCCGAGGCCAGGCCCTCCCGCAGACGGGTGTAGGCCGTGGCGTCGTTCACGAGGAGCTCGGGGTGATCCGCTGCGTTGCCAACAGGCCGAAGGCAATGGAGTTTCAGCTGCTCCACCCCGTGGTGCTGCAACGTGCGGGCGAGCGGCAGGACCTCGTCGATGTTGCGTGACGTGACCGTCATGGTCGCGCCGGCCCGGACGCCGAGTTGCTGAGCGATTTCGAGGGCGCTCAGGGCGCTTCGGTAGCTTCCGAACTTGCGGATCTTGTCGTTGGTCGTGCCGATGCCCTCCAGCGATACCCGGAGCAGGTCCAGGTCGGGAGCAATTTCGGTGAGCCGGCGCTCGATCCGGTAGCCGTTGGTGCAGATCTCGACTCGCATACCCAGGTCCCGCTTGGCGTACCGGACTACCTGGGCGAGGTCTCGGTAGACGAACGGCTCGCCGCCCAGCAGGGTGACCGCCTCAGTGCCGTACTCGTCACGCATCAGCGTGAGGAGGTTGACCGCCTCGTCCGAGGTGAAGGCGTCGGCGTGCTGGAGCCGCTTGCCGTGGAAGCAGTGCAGGCATTCAAAGTTGCAGCGGTAGAGCAGCTGCAGGTACAGCATCCGGATCCTACGGATCCCGGTGACTTCGCTGATCACGAGGGTCTCCTTCGGGCGCTTGCCTGGTGGGAGACCTGATATTGGCGGGGTGGATACGGACCTCGTCACCGCGTATCGGGACGCTCCGAGGACGTCCTGGGACGTTTTCAGCGGGCGGAGAGCGCGTCCAGAATCCCGAGTACACGGCCGGTGTCCATCAAATCGGGCAGAACCGTGCGGGCACCGGCGTCTGCCAGTTCTTCGGTGCTGTGTACGCCGGAGGCAACCGCGATGATCTCGGAGCCCGTAGCGAGTGCGGCCTCCACATCCCTCGGGGTGTCTCCGACAAGCACGACCGGCACGCCATCCGGGGCGCCCCGCAGCCGCTGGGCACGCTCCCGGGCGACAGCGACCAGGTCGGGGCGTTGAAGGGAATCGGCCCCGTAAGCGCCAACCGGCAGGTCGAGAAGAGGATCAAGGCCGAAGGCCGCGACCTTCACGCGGGCGTTGTCCGCAATATTGCCGGTGAGCACCGACGACACCCAACTGCTGCGCACGGAGACCTCCTTCAAGACTTCCCGCACGCCGGGCAGGGCTGTCCCCCGTCGGCCGAGATCGTTGAGACGCGCCTCCCCTGCGCGAGACAGCGCCCGCTCGATAGCGGTCCAGTCCGGCTCGGCCAGGCCGTTCCGTTGGAACATGTCGCGCATGATCAGCCTGTCCGTACGCCCTTCCGTTCGCGCCGGCCCGGCGGGCGCCCTTCCTGCCAAGGCCGTGAAAGCGGCGGCGTAGATCTCCTTGCTGACCCCGGCGTTCTCGATGAGGGTGTGGTCGATGTCCCACAGGACGATGAGCTCCATGCACCCAGCGTAAATACAGCGGTCATGGCCCCCTCCCTTCTGAGGAACGTCCCGAAACGTCCTTGCCGCTCCTGACCGTCTCGGCTTGTATGGCACCTGTGAACGAGCGATTGCACTCCGTGCTCACCCAGCGCGGAATCCCACCTGAGTCACTCGCCGAAGTCTGCG
This sequence comes from Streptomyces sp. NPDC058051, assembly GCF_042885475.1. NCBI lineage: Bacteria > Bacillati > Actinomycetota > Actinomycetes > Kitasatosporales > Streptomycetaceae > Streptomyces > Streptomyces sp. NPDC058051. Next base: position 51,138 of record NZ_JBHVRW010000024.1, on the reverse strand, counting down.
AGGTGGACCCCAAGACCGTTGGCCGGTGGCTCGGTGGACGCGTTCCCCATCCTCGCCATCGCTTCCGCGTCGCCAAGCACTTACGGGTCGAGGAACTGTTCCTCTGGCCGACACCCGCCCCGAGCACGCCGCAGCAGCTCGCAGGTTCAGGGCCGGAGCTGGTCGGGACCTACCAGAACCGGGCGAGCGTCCCGCGCGACACGTGGCTGTCGCTGCTCAAGGGCGCCCAGGAGCAGATCAGCGTCCTCGTCTTCTCCGGCACCTTCTTCGCCCAGTCAAACCCGCACGTCGCCAAGATGCTCGCCGAACGCGCATCAACCGGAGTACGAGTACGGCTCTGCTTCGGCGACTCGAAGGGCCAGGCCGCAGCAATCCGAGGCCAAGAAGAGGGAATCGGCGACACACTCGCCGCCAAGATCCGTGCCTCCCTGACCTACTACCGGCCCTTGTTGTCCGAGACCGGCTGTGAGGTGAGGCTGCACGACACCACGCTCTACACCTCCATGTTCCGGTACGACGATGACCTTCTGATCAACCCGCACGTCTGGGGCCAGCCGGCCAGCGCCAACCCCCTCCTCCATCTCCGCAGAGCAGACACGGCGGGCTGGTTCGACAACTACGCTCAGAGTTTCGAAGCTGTCTGGGCCACCGCACGGCCCTGGACACCAGACCAGGAGGGGCCCTCGCCGCATGGGCAGGACTGAGTACTACAACGACCCCAAGGCCCCCAAGGCGAACACGCTCATCCCCGCCAACAACCTGCTCGTCGTCGACGACAACGGCGCCATACTCCTCCAGCGCCGCCGGGACACCGGCCAATGGGCCCTGCCCGGAGGAGCCCAGGACATCGGCGAGACCGCCGCCCAGTGCGCCGTCCGTGAATGCCTGGAAGAGACCGGGATCATCGCCGAGATCACCGGATTCTTGGGGATCTACACGAACCCGAACCACATCGTGGCCTACACCGACGGCGAGATCCGCCAGCAGTACGAGAACACCTACATCGGCCGCCCCGTAGGCGGCGAACCCACGATCAACGACGAAGCCGACGGCGTCCGCTACGTCCAGCCGAGCGACCTGGACCAGTACGACATCCACCCCAGCATGCGCCAGCAGATCGGCGACTACCTTGCCGGCACGTACCCCTACCTGGGCTGAGCGGCCAATGCCGCTTCCACCCGGCCGACGGCTACACGGATGTCCGGCTCCGCCCTGCGAATGAACCGCCCCACGAGGCTGTCCACCCCGTAGCGGCTCACGATCTCCGCCACCCGCTCAGCTGCAGTGGTTCTCTCGCCATCGGGCGTCGTTGTCATGTCGCAGTACACGAGCGCGTCCACAAGTAGCCCCTCATCCAGCAAGGGGAACTCGCGTACCAGTACCTCCATCAGCCCCCGCTCCTCGGCTTCCAACAGCGCAAACGAATGGTTCGCCACCAATCGGACCAACCGCTCATCAGCACCGTGCTCGTCGCGGAGAAACCGGGCCCCGTCGAGCGGATGGAAACCCGTCTCGGCCAGCCGCGGTGCGTAGCCCACGTCGTGCAGCACCGCCCCAGCAATCAGCAGCTCAACGTTCCCTGCCAGGGCCGGACCGAGCCCTGCGGCGCGCGCCGCCACACCCTGCGAATGGGCCCAGCGTCGGGGAAGCGCGTCACAGAGCTCTTTCTCAGCTACCTGCGTCGCCCACTCCAGCATCGTTTCGTCCATGGCCCGTTCGATGCCCAGCAAGGGCCAAGATCAGTCACCGGCATCGAACACCACAGCGCGAATCATGCTCGGCAGGGTAATGCTCCGCGCAACGCCCTGTACGGATGGGCTCCCGAGGCCGCGGCGACGCGGCCGAGGAATCCTGAGCTCTGTAGCCCAGGGCAGTCGACCAGGATGAGCCCCCTGAACTGGCAACGAGTATGGCTGAGTTGCGTTCTATCTGCGCCCTTGTGTTCCTGCTCCCATAGCAAGGGGACACCATCAAGCCGAGGGGGTAGCTGGCATGGGCACATCCACACGCTGGCTGGGTCCGGGGGGCCGGTCAGGTACGGCAGCCGAGTGGAGCGCCATAAGCAGTCGGCTGTCCAGATGGAACAGCGAAGGACCGCAGGCCGAACGGCTTCTCGACAAGATCCTCGATGACTATCTGGATGTACTGCACCGAACCATGCGCGAAGACCAGTCCGCCTTCGGCCTCGTCGACGCGGCGACCGAGGCCGGCTACCGCCTTGCCGACGTCATGGCCGCGATGACTCAAGACGGCCCAAAGGCTTCCGCGGACGACTTCCTGGCCCGATTCACCGACGAAGTAGGCGGGAGCGGCAGCACGATCACCGACGCAGCGATACGTCGGGCCGCGACGGACAGTGCCGAGCGGCTTTTGGAGCGACAGAACGCAAAAACCAACGGAGGGGAGGCAGCGGGCGGACGTCTCGCCGGGGATCTGCTGTGCCTGTTGTACCAGTGGTTCTTTGCGGACATCGTGACCGAGTTCCTACGGTCGGTCATCGCGGAGAAGGTCAAGCTCGTCGTGCCTGTCCTGCACTTTCTCGACCCTGGTGATCACGTGGCCGACTGGGCCGCCGACAAGGTCGTCTCGCTGGTACCGAATCTTTGCGAGGAGGCGGCCGAGCTGGCGGAGGAGGCCGAGTCCGCGGAGACAGTGATCGCAGACCCTGTCGGCTCCCTACCCAACATCGCCCGGAGCCTGGTCCCCGGCACGGTGGGCAAACTGCTGGGTCTGGTCGTCGAGGACGTACGGGAACACCAGGAAGGCGCCCAGGAGGCATCCGTATGACGGCTCCCCATCGCCCCTACTTCTGGATCGAGCCCGGCGGGGCAAAGTCACCCGCCGGATGGCAGCCCCTGAGCGACCACAACTACTGGGAGGCAAGGTCCCGTGCCCCGCAATGGCAGTCCTTCCTGGGCTCTGCTCCTTCCTGGGCGGACGACCTGCACCGAGTCGGCCGTGCGGTCTTCGCCGCAGACAAACACTCCCGCCGTGATGCCTCCTTCGACCGCTGGACCCGCCGCATGCGCCTCTCCATACCCGTCGCCGCATACGAACGCTGGCAGTCCGTCCGACCGCTTCTCACTTCCCTGCTGCGAACCATGACCGCCGACCGGTGGGATGTGGAATTCCGTGAAGCCGACTTGGCCACCAACGTGCCCTTCACCTTCGACCCGGACTCCAGGGCCGGAGAGGTCGCCCTGTTCTCCGGAGGTCTGGACTCCCTGAGCTGGGCGGGCCAGCGCGCCTCTGTCCGTACATCCGAGGAGCTGCTCCTCGTCTCCTTCGGTGAACAGAACTTCGGGCACCTCCAGGACTCCGTATACGACGGCATCTACCAGCGCCGGGCCCGCCCGGTCCGCCGCATCACCCTGAGCCAGAACGTACGCATCCAGGACAAGGACCAGGGGGACCCGGACCCGGAGCGCACCACCCGCTCTCGTGGCTTCCTCTACGCGACCACCGCCGTCCGCGCAGCAGCCGCCGAGGGCGCCCCCTTCGCGCACATCCCCGAGAACGGCCAGCTCTCCATCAATCCGCCCCTGACCCCCGCCCGTGCCGCCGCCTGCTCCACGCGATCCGTCCACCCCTGGACGCTGCACCTGCTGAACCGGCTAATCGGCGCCGTCGCCGACGGTCCAGTCGTACGCCTCCAAAACCCGCTCGCCAACCTCACTAAGCGCCAGGTCTGCCACTCCGCACTCGCCGCCGGCCTCACCCCCGCCGACCTCGCCGACACCCTGAGCTGCGGCACCCCTCCCAAGCAACACCCGCATAGCTCCGGCCTCGCCAACTGCGGTCTTTGCTACCCCTGCCTGGTACGCCGCGCGGGCCTACTCGGCATGGACCAGACTCCGTACGACTCCGACCCCTGGGATCCGCGTCTCAGCTGGGACCAAGCAGAACACTGGCACGCGTTGCTGAGCTGGCTCGACGCCTCCTACTCCCTACGAGACCTGATAGCCGACACCCCGCTCCCTCCGGAGGCAGATCCGCAAGCCACGCTGGCCGTTATCAAGCGGGGGCGCGAGGAGCTGTCGGAATTGCGGGAGATCGGGGGCAAGACTTGATGCTGGCGCCGATCCCGGACTGCCTAGCCTTCGTGATCACCATCGCGTCGGTGAGCAACTGCTTCCACGCGGCGTAATCCTTGCTCGCCACCAGGGGGGCGCCGACGGGTGAGGTGAGGTCGGCTGCTCCAGGTCGCGGATGGGCCGTGCGCTGCTGACAAACCAACCCGACCCACGGGCAGGGCAGTTCTTCTCGATCTCCTGCTCGGTGAAGGTGGGTGTCCGCTGCCATATTTGGCACCTACCTGAGCTCAGGGCTGCTACGGCCTCGGCCGTCCGCGGTGCTTGCGACGCGGCCAACCGACGCAGTCACACGGCTCATCCTGGTGTCAGACCCGGTCTGTAGCCTGGTTGATGGTCGCGATCAACGCTGAACGGGGTGCCATGGCCGAGCTCGTGAAGGAAGCAGCTCGATTCTATTGGGCTGCGCGCGAGAGGCGCATGCAAGGAGCCATTCGCGGGGACGCCTCTGCCAATGGGATCTCAGCGATAAGAACAGGCGGCAGGTTCGATGACCTGGTGACAGCTTTGATCGGCGCCCTTACTGAGCACGGAATCGACCAATCATGGATTCGGGTCGGTCGGGCTGCCGAATTCCCAGGCTCTTACGGTCTCGGCCGTTCGGCATGGGACGTAGCTATATTTAGGGATGACATCCCCCTCGCTGCCATCACCATTAAAACGCTCGGCGGCCCCGGCTACGGAAATAACTTCAACAATCGCATCCAAGAGCTGACATCAAACGCTTTCGCAGTCAGGCAGCACGACGGTCAGAGCATCGAGAGATTTCGCCCATACCTCGGCATCTTCTTCCTTCTCGAAGAGGGAAAAGGCGCAAATACCCCCCTACGGATACCCCAGGGAATCTCCTACAAGGAGCGACTGGGTGAAACATTCGCCCAGTTTCATAGCGACGGCCTTTACGATGGCGTCGCCTACGTGTCTGCGAGCAAAGGCGAAGACCCTTCGTTTGAAGAGCCCCGTCCAGACATGTCAGTTAAGGGCTTCGTCGACGGTCTGAGCACGCGAGTACTCTCGTACTCTGCGGCACTGTCCGCGGCAGGCTCGACCACGAGCACTACCGCGACACACACACCTTCCACACCGTCAGCGCCCTTCCCGGATGACCTCAGCCGCTACAAGGAAATTCTCCTAACTGCGTCCGGAGATCGGAACGCATACGCGCTCGATCGCCTGCCGATGGGAGAGGGGGGCCAGGCTCAAGTATTTCGCGCCGTTCACAAGCATTCAAAGACGGAGGTAGCCTTCAAGCGTCGCCGATCCAAGCGAGACCTTGCTGTTGCTCGAATGCAGCGCGAGATTGAGATATCTCGCCTACTGAGCACCCATCCGCACGCTATGCCAGTTCTCGACGCCGAGGCGGATGGCGCCTGGTTTGTAATGCCCGTGGCTGATGCGACTGCAGAAGACCGTCACGACCAGCTCCGAGACCCTGATCAGCTCCGCAACCTAGTGCATTCCATGACATCCGTGCTAGCTGAGGCACACAAACGGGACTGGGTGCACCGCGACATAAAGCCCTCCAATATCCTCCTTCTCCAGGAGCGGTGGGTCCTCGCCGACTGGGGAATCGGGCGCAGACCTCGGGGGCAGACAACTATGCCTGGTCGGACAGGGCACTACATCGGTACCGAGGGATTCGCTGCACCTGAACTGTCCGTGGACCCTCATAACACCACCACTCATGCCAGCGACATCTATAGCCTTGGGCGCGTGATCGCTTGGGCGCTCACCGGCAAGACGCCCCAGGCGAACGTGGTCCTGCTCCCACCCGCCGGCCCATGGCGCAGCATCGTCAGGGCTACCACGCAGCCTGACCCCGCACAGAGGCCCCAGAGCATCGAACAACTACTCACTCTGATCGCACGGGAATTCAGCGTGCCTCAGGGCCCACCCGTCGAACAGGCGGCACCGCTGTTGGCCTCCGCCAGTACAGGCGACTCCGCCTCCATCGACGCATTTCTCGTGCTCATCTCGGACTATCCCGACGACTACGACCTGTATCTGAACGTCCTGACCCAGCTCCCTCCCGCGCTCGCGGCGCCGCCCCTGTCCCGCGCGCCCCAGCAAGCCAACGCACTTATGCACGCATTCGCTGAACATGTGGGTGGAGACGGCACGCGGCTGGTGCAGTTCGGAGAGGCAGCGCGTGCTGTCTCCTGGCTTCACGCTGTATCTGCACACGCAGCCGAGCGGAGCGAATGGGACCTGCTAGATGAGGCCGTTCGTACGATGTGCACGTGGGATGAGTCCTGGAATCAGTGGGACCCCCAGGGTGCGATCCGACCTTGGTTGCGCTCGCTCGACAGAGACGCCGCAAGCATCGTGGCGTCCGCGTTCCGAGACCATCCGGAGTCAGCAGGCCACTTCGCAGGGCTTGCTGACGAGCAGGAAGTCGACCTGGGCATAAGGCAGGCCATCCGGACCGCCGCTGGAACGCGTCGCAAAGCGTGACCAGCCGGGTCGGCCGTAGCTCGATGCGGGCCGCATCCGCACAGTGGTCCGCTTCTGTGGTCTCAGTCCTGGTCTCATTCACCTCTGTCCGAGACTGTTCGGACAGAGGTGGTTCGCCGACTCCACCGCAGGTCAGGACAGGCGTGGCCTCTACCGAATCCCCGAACGAACATTTGGAAAGCGTGTTGGGGGCAACCCCTCACGAGTTCGAATCTCGTATCCTCCGCCATTGCTCTCACCGGGCAATACGTCGAAGGCCCCCGCAGCTTGCTGCGGGGGCCTTCGACGTTGGTGGTCACACGCCGATGGCCGCAGCGATCAGGCCAAGACTCAGGATCACGCTGCCTGCGAACGCCGAGCCTGCCACGAGGGCGGCGTCGGCTGCTCGTGTTCCGGTTCGCGTCTTCAAGATGAAGGCCGCTAACGCGACGACGACAGAGAACAGCAGGACAACCAGGAGCCACGCGACCCTCGCGGCGGGGGGCAGACCACTCATCGGGAGGTCCTTCCGGGGAAGGTGTCTGCTGTGGCAGGCACAGCCGGGCCTTGGAGGGCGACAAGTCCGACCAGTTGCTCGGCCAGATCCTTGTGCACCTGGGTTGCTGCCCTCGCGACCTCCAAGTGCCTGGCGATCTGCTCGTCGAGCGCCCCAAGTACCCCAGCGATGTGCTTCTGCTCGGACCATGTGGGCAGATGCACCGGCAGCGCCTGGAGGTCGGCTTTGCTGATTGAAGGGACTGTGGTTTTCTCGGAGCGGCTCTTGATCCACTCGGTGGTCCGAGAGAGCGAGAGGTAAGCCAGCAGGTAAGCGGGGCAGACCTCGGGCGCGAACCGGTGAAGACGGATCAGATTGCTGCCGAACAACCAGCCCACCTGACCCGCCCGCACGTGCGCCACAGGCCCCACCGTGCCCGTTCGAGCGCACAGGATGTCTCCCTCCTGCAGAGCGAAGCGCCGCAACCTCTGCGCTTTGTCGTATGGAACAGCCGTACCGCGCACATCGGCGATCCGGCGATCGCGCAGATGCTTTGGCTGGACAACCGGCACCACACCGCCGGGCACGTAGGCATCCTTCGGCAACAGTGACGGGGAGGGACCGGCTTGGAGCTCGCACAACTCGCCGAGGCTCCGCAATTCCCAGTCGTCTGGTGCGGTATCGATCAGCACACCGAGCCCGCCGTCGACTTGCCGGATCCCGGCAACTCGGGAGTCGGCCAGGCCATCGGCCCGCGCAGCCTCCTCCCGGGACCTCAACAGAGCGCCGTAGGGATTGGTCGGCTCTTCTGCGTCTACGTTCGACCGCTCTGCTGGCCGCGCGTAGTCGGCAGGGCGCAGCGAGGAGCCGGCTGCGTTGATGACGTCGCTCCGGACTGTCGCGCAAGGAAGCCGGGAATCCGGGAGGACTGCGTCGCTTCCGCCCGTCCCACGCCACGAGTGGTAGGCAGCCGCGATAAGCGCACAGTCGTCAGCCTCCAGAACGGACAGCTTCCTGGATACCTTGGTCGCCAGGCCGGAGGCGTCGATGAACAGAACCTCTCCCGAACTCCGTTCCTGCGCTTCTGGTTTCAGGATCCAGACATTGACAGAGATCGTGGTTGCGCTGAGCATCTTGGCCGGCAGCGCGATGACGCATTCCACGGCTCCGCGATCCACCAAGGCGTGCCGAATGCGCTGCTCCTTGAGATTGGAGGAGGTGGCAGCACTGTTGGGCATGAGGACGGCTGCCCGGCCACCCTCGTTGAGTGACATGACCGCGTACTGAGGCCACGCCAGGTTGGCGTTGGACGCCGGCGGTTCTCCGTAGGCCCACCAGTCGGCATCAACCGGCACCGCAGAAACATTGAACGGTGGATTAGTGAGAACGAGATCCGCCCGGCGACGTCGCGGCCCCTCCGTCCAGGGGCGGGTTGCGCCTGTATGGTTCAGCCACTCCGGACGAGCACCGTGCACCATGAGGTTCATGGCCGCGAGGTCGCGCGTCTCCGGATGGGCACTTCCGATCGTGACAGCCGGGATCCCTCCACCGACCTCGTTCCCCGGCTCCGGCCTGGCGGCCAATACGGCTGACAGGAGTTCGCCGCCCCGGCCGTTCGGGTCGTACAGGCTTTGAGCCGAAGAGCTCTCCCCGAGCAGCGCTGCCAGGAGACGCGCGACACCTGGCGGGGTGAAGGCATCACGACTTCCCAGCCCGGCCTCAAGCGCGTGGTGGCCCAACAGCTCTGTAAAACTTCCGCGCCCCAGACTTTCGATCCTGTCCAGAAGGCGGACAATGGTTTGGGTGCTACGGGGGGTGAGGTCCTCGAGCCTTACTGCCATGGCACTGGTCACACCTTGCGCCGCGAGAGTCTGTTCGACCTGCTGCGCGACTGCGGGCAGGAACCTGTGGATGTGCGTTCCCGCCTGACCTTGTGCGGCGGCCCGCCGCACCGCTGCCCATCTCCTCGGCTGGGCCCACCTCAGGTAGATGAGGGAAAACAGCAGATACAGGAAGCTGACTCGCGCCCCTGAGCCCCAGTGCCCCTCGTCCTGCTCACGGAACAGGATGTCGGCCGAACTCAGGTGCTCGCCTTCGGTCTCATCACCTGCGGTACCTCGGGCAGCCGGAAAGCCCTCCGCTTCGAGGTCCTCTACGGCTTCGGCCTCCGACGCCGCGATAAGAGCCGTCCGAGCCCGGTCGGCGTACGTGGCATCCGCCCGCTCATCATCCCGCCGCGCCCTCGGCGGAACCGCGCGGCCCTTCAGCCAGCTGAGCACCTCGGAGAGGTGGTAGTAGTCGGTGCCACCGGCCCTCGTAGGGCTCGGGAAGTCCGTGTACCTGCGCTCCCAATTGGTGATCGCCGAGCGCTGCACGCCGGCCATTTCTGCGATAGCTGACCTCGACACCAACTGCTGCTTCTGGTGTTCCGTGATCTTCATGCCGCCCCGTTTCAACCGCGCGAACCGCCGCTTCAGCGGATCCGATGGCTGTGATGCTAGGGACGACAGTCATGTGGCGGCAACTGCGCATTGCAGTGCTCACCTAGGGCGCTGCGCCCCCGCAGATGCAGCCCAGCGCGGAAAGCATCGGCGGATCATCCCAGTTCGTCCCTAAATTAGCTCATATAACAGCCTCGAAACGCACCTCGCATATCCCGCACCTGTGATTCATCGTGTGAAACCCATCCACACAGATCCGTCACTACTCGGTCTGCGCACCCTCAAGCTGACATCACCCAGCGATACCTCATCTGCGATATACTCGATGACATAGTTGATATCTCAGGAGGTCATCGATGAGTCGTACAGTGATCGATCTCGACGACGAGCTGCTGGCCGACGTGGCTCAGGCGCTGGGGACCGGCACCAAGAAGGAGACGGTCAACACTGCTCTACGCGAGGTGCTCGAGAACCGCCGCCGAGCTCTCGCCCTCACGCGGCTGCGGGCCGCAGCGGGCGAAGGCGGCTTCGATCTGGATCTCTTCGAGGACAAGAGGGACTACCGGCGGTGAGCGCGGCGCAGTTCCTGATCGACACCAGTGCGCTCGCCCGGTTCCTCCACAGCGACGCCGAACAGTACGGATGGGACCAGGCCGCCGCGGCTGGCCTCATCGCGACCTGCCCTGTCACCGAGCTGGAGTTCTTCTACAGCGCCCGATCCGCCGCAGACCGTGCGCGCGGCATTGAGGACATGCAGCTGCTCTTCGGCTGGGTGCCCGTCGACGACCGCGCGTACGACCGCGCCTGGCAGGTTCAGGAGCTGCTGACCCAACGCGGCCAGCACCGCAGTGCGGGAGCTGTTGACCTCGTCGTCGCCGCCACAGCCGAACTCCAGGGACTGACCCTCCTGCACCGCGACCACGACTTCGAATGTATCGCCGCAATCACCGGTCAAGCTATGCAGTGGTACGGCCCGGTGTCCGGTAAATGAACGAGCGCCCGGTCTCAGTTCCGGTCTCATTCTCAGGTGTTCACCACAGTTCACCGAGCCTGTAGCCGCCGGCTCAGCCACGGGTCCAGACGCCCGTGACTGTGCCTGAACCGCCGGACGACGACTTGGAAAGCGTGTTGGGGGCAACCCCTCACGAGTTCGAATCTCGTATCCTCCGCCATTGCTCTCACCGGGCAATACGTTGAAGGCCCCCGCAGCTCGCTGCGGGGGCCTTCAACGTGGGTGGTTGCAGTTCCCGGCTACCGCCCGTTGAGGACTGCCCGGCACACGTTGCAGTACACGGCCGCGTTCTGCCCGTACCGCCGCATCATCTGGCTGCAGCCGGTGCACAGCCCGAGCTCCCATGGTGGGCAGCCCAGCGCTGCGGAGGCTGCTGCCCGCTCGACGGGAGTGATCCGCGTCGGGTCGCTGGAGCGTTGGGCCGGCAGACGGGGGAGGGTGAAGCCGCCCGTCGGTTGATCGAGATCGCGAAGAGGCCGGGCGTCACTGATGAACCAGCTGTCTTCGCCTGCCCGGCAGGTGCGGTCGACCTCCTGCTCAGCGAAGGTGATCACGTCGTCGTCTTCTTCGGCCGGGACTGCGGGCAGGGGCGTCTTCTCGTCGACGATCTCCTCCCACAGCGCACGATCGGCCGCCGACACCCACATGTGCCGCCCAGCCCGGCCACTCCCCCGGCTCGGCACGTAGACCGGGACGCTCTCCCCCGTCGCGCTCTGTAGAACCAAGTCCTCGATGCGGACCGGCATCTTCTCCGGGAGGCACAGCGCCGGCACAAACCAGTCCGCGTGAATCGCGCCACAATGACCGGCGCCCTCGCTGAGGAGGCAGTGGCGCTCGCTGCTCGGTACGCACTTCCAGACTTCGAGGTGCCGGTAGCCGCCGCGGATCACCATCTCCTTGCGGTCAACAATGTCCTTCCACGGCATGTCGTCGACGCGCGCCCAGGGAGCGCGGTCGATCAGGGAAGCCGTCCGGTCCTTCGCCACCCACAGCGGGGTGATGCCATGCTCCACGGCGTTGACCGAACGCCGGTGCACGCTGCTGGGGCTGAGGTGGTGGTACTGGATCTCCCAGCCGATCCTGAGACCACCAGGCCCGGTGACAACGGCGTCCGAGACACTCCGCCGGTTCGCCATGGGAACCTCGGCCTCGGCGTCCAGACCGTAGATCGCGGCGGTCTCGACGATCCGCTCCTTGGTGGCCTTGTGCTGGGCGCTCTCCGCCGGGGTCGCCTTGTGCGTGATCGGCAGGTGCGAGGCCACGAGAGGTCGTCGACCCCCAACCCTGCCTCGGCGGATGAACATCCACGGGGACTTCCCGCCGGTCTCCGACAGACATTCCCGCCCCTCGTGGTGTGCGAGGCATTCGAGCAGCTGCGCGTCGCGGTCGGAGACCCTGGCGGTGATCTCCCGCAACAGATCGGGACGCCCCGGGTGACCGAGGTCATGCAGCGACAGATTGATCTCTAGGCCATATCCGGTGTGCCACACCCCATTTGCCATCTCTCTACCATAGAAGCGACCACTGACACTCAACAGGGCGTCTCCCAGGGGGAGATGGGCGACAACAGCACGAAGCCGTGCGACGGATCCCCGTCGCACGGCTTCGTGCTGTGGATTCAGCGGCTACCACTCGTCGGTGTCGCCGCACTTCCCCGGATTCTGCGCACGATCCACAGCCTGTGCACAAGCCTCGGCGAAGGCGACCTCGACGGCCTCCCTATTGGTGCCGCGAACGTGGGCCTCGACCTCCTGCACCGGCCCTGGGCGGCGGACCGTTCGCCAAGCCGCCGGCCGGTCGGTGTAGGAGTCTGTCTCGAACTCCCAGGCCGGCACTGACCACTCCTCAGGAAGGGCAGCCGCCTACCGCTGACCGCCAGGAAGAAACACGGCGCGGAAATGGAAGACCACGGCACGCTCGGGCATCCTTTCGCGGATGGCGCGGATGGCGCGGATGCCACCAGGACTCTCATGCTCCCAGCGCCCCCGGTCCCACTCCTCAACCTCCGCGGTGTGGTCCGGCCAGTCCTCGCCCCACTGCCGACGACCCGGTTCGTCGAGGGCCCCGAGCCGGGCTCGGTGCTGGCAGTCGCGGCGGGCGAACTGCACATCGTCCAGGACGATCCAGTAGTCCGCCGCGAACAGTTTGGCCAGTGTGGTCAGTCTCGGAAACAGATTGGGCTGGTGGATGGCGCACAGCCCGCCCGGCTCCGGCAGGTCAGGAAGCGATGAGACGGCTGGTGAAGCCGTCACGGATGAGGGATTCGTACGCTGCATGCACGTCCTCCGGGACCTCCTGCTCGATGGCGAATCCGAGCTTCGGATACTCGATGACCCGCTGGAGATCGCCGACGAGCATGTCCAGGACGAGGTTCTCATCGCCGATGGACTTCACGTAGTCGTCGAACGCCAGCGGCTCCGACGCGCAGAGGATCTCGACGTCGGGCCACAGTTTGCGGGCGGTCGCGAACGACCGCCGTTCCATGTAGGGCTTGGACACCAGCAGCACCGTGCTCGGGGTGATACCAGCGCCGGCGAGGACCTCACGGGACAGAGTGATGTTCTGCCCGGTATTACCGGCATCCGGTTCGAGCAGGATCGCCTCGGCGGGAACGCCGAGGTCGATGGCGTGCTCGCGGAAGTGGACGGCCTCGCCGCGCGGGAAGACCTTGGCGGTGGTGGGACTGTTGCCGCCGGTGAAAACCAGGGTCGGGAACAGCCCGGCGCGGTACAGCTCCACGGAGTGGGTCGCGACGCCCAGGTCGTGGCTGCCCAGGCCGATCGCCACGTCGACGGGCCGCAGCTGGTGGTGCATCTGGTGGTACTCCCAGATCAGCACGGCCCGGTGCCACTGATCCTCGGTGATGGCCTGCTGGTTCTCGCTCACGCGTCTCTCCCTGGTCACCTTCGCCGGGGGCCGACCGGCCCCTCTCTCATGGCCTTGATGCCCTCGATGCAGCGCAGTTGGTGCACGAGCCCGTACTGCGCGGCTGTACGGGTGACCTGATCGAGGACGAGGATTCCATCATCCCGGGTCGCCGCGTCCGAGAGCAGGATGTGGCCATGAGCGGTGTCCAGCCGGACGTGTTGCATCGGAGAGTCCGCGGCCCCACTGCTGCGGGCAATGTCGATGAAGTGCAGGGCCTGGGTGAGGTCGCCGGCACCACGGCGGGCGAGGGCGAGTTTCTGGTGGGCGACCGACCAGTCGTCGGGTTCGGTGAGGTCCTCGAAGTCACGGGTCGCGGCTTGCATGACGCGGGTCGCGTAGTCGTGGCGACCGTTCTTGCTGAGCGCCGTACCCACCCACAGGCGGGCCCTGGCACGGTCGCGACGGGATAGCCGGTCATCGACGGCGAGGGTTTCGTAGTGACGGGCGGCAACCTCCAGCTTGCCGGACATTTCCGTGACCACCGCGAGGGAGAGGTCGAGCTGGGCGACACGCCGCGGAATGTCGAGCTGGACGAAGACCGCGCGAGCCCCGGCGTAGGAGTGCTGGGCGGAGAGCGGGCCGAGCACAGAGCCTTGGTCCCGTTTGAGGTCACCGAGCAGCGCGGTCGAGCGAGCGAAGAGGTACAGGCCCTTCTCGTCCAGTTCCCGGGCGTTGAACCGCACCAACCAGCGGCCGAGCAGGCTGTCGGCGAAGGCGAAGTTCGTCTCGCGCCGCACCTGCTTGCGCTCCGGGCAGTACCCGGCCTTTCGGCCGCACGGGTCTGCCTCCTTACACCCGTGCTCGTATTTCGGGCGCAGTCGATTCCGGCGCAGCTTCAGGTGCTCGTGATGCAGGTCAACGTCGGACCAACGCAGCCCCAGCGTCTCTCCCTGTCGCAGTCCGAGCACCAGCGCCAGCGCCAGGATCCAACGTGCACTGTTGCGGCGTTGCTGACCTCGATCAGCAGTCTCTGCACCCCTTCAACCGAGTAGGGCTCGATCTCCTCCTCCGGCTCCTCCCCTCGTGGCGGCTTAGCAAGCGCGGCGGCGTTCTTCGCGGCGTGGCCACGTCGTACGGCCTCACCGAGTGCGGTACGAGCGGTGCGATGCGCCTGATGGGCTGTGGCGGCCTTGCTGCCGTTCTTCTGCATACGGCGATACAGGCTCTCCAGGTGCTCCGGCTCCAGGCGGTCGATGCGGTGCTTACCGATGTCGGGTACAAGGTGCACGCGAACCGCGACCTCGTACCCGTCGTAGGCGTTTTCGCTTACGACGTCCTTGGCGATGTTCTCGGCCCAGTGCCAGAGCCACTTCTCAACTGTCCACAGCTTGCCGGGCTGCTGTGCAGTCCGCGGCGCTCCGGCGTTGAGCAGTTCAGGCTGCGAAGCCCCCAGCGCGGCGGCGCGCGATATACGCGGCCGGGGCGTCGGCAGGCACCCGGCGGAGTCGGCCGATCATCAAGGACTCCAAAACCCCCGAGCGAGGTGCCAGACGCGTCTGCACAGCGGAAGCCGTAGGGTTCCGTCCATGGTGACTGCGACTGTCCGCGAGTGGGACGACGAGGAAGGGTGGGGTGTTCTTGACTCACCCGAGACCCCCGGCGGCTGCTTCGGCCACTACGCCGACATCCGGGCGACCGGCTTCCGCACGCTGTCGGCCGGCCAGCAGGTCGAACTCACATGGGAAGCCCCCGGCTTCAAGCAGGACGGGTACGACTACCGCGCGGTGAGCATCGTGCCTCGGACTGCCTGACTTCCACAGCTGACATCAACGACGGCGTACGTCCACGGTCCCCAGCAGTCCGCAACGCCACCGCACTCTTCACCGCGACATGCAGTGGCTCCCGGTTGATCGAACTCCTGAAGCGGTGGCTTCCTGGCAACCAGCGGCAGCGGCCAGCCGGCGCAGGCCACTGGTGCGCTGCCGTCCTCGGTGAGGAAGAGCAGGGTGGTCCATGTCCGATCGGCAGCATCGATCAGCCCTGTGCGCACGGGTCGGCCATGTTCGCGGATGAGTTGCACTGCTCGCTCCAACCCAAGAGGTTCGAATCCTGCCGAGTGCGCACAGACAAGAGGCCCCGGATCACTCCGGGGCCTCTTGCGATTCAGGGGCGTGTTGGATGATGGGGGGGCAACGGTTGGCGTTCGCACGCCGTTTCAGAGGTTCGCCCGTCGGCTGGGCTTAGGGGGGAGCAGGTGGTGTCGCAGGGGCGGGATCGGTCCTTCCTCGACAGCAACGGCTGGACGGTGATGCGGCTCGTCGCGGCTGTGTGGGGAGCTGCCAGTAGCAGCAGTGCGGCGTGGGTGCGTGTGGTGTGGCTGGTGATCGGTGCCGGGACCGCCTGGGACCTGATGCGGGATCTGGTCGGGCGACGTCGGCAGCACGGGGCCGGGGTCGCCGACGTCCGTAACTGACATCGCGGACAACCGCGGGTGGGGGGCTGCAACACCACCGCGCCGGACCGGAAGTAGCACCATCCCTCGGACACTCGTTTTCCTGGTCATTGTCCAGTGCACTAACGATCACCGTCGTACGCGGACCCCGTCTGACCTGCCCGGTCAACGCGCACGTACCTGTCCGTACGGTCGTACGCACAGTTGGAAAGCGCCTTGGGGGCGACCCTCACGCGTTCGGATCTCGTATCCTCCGCCATTGCTCTCACCGGGCAATACGACGAAGGCCCTGATCGGTTTCGACTGGTCAGGGCCCTCTTCGCGTCCTGGCCCGAGACGGCTCAGCCGGGGATCACGAACTGCAGGACTGCGTCCTCTCCGCGATCTTCTGTCTCGTTTTCCGTCTCGGTCGAGGTCTGAGGGGCCGCCTTCCAAGCCTTCGTCCTCTGCTGCGTCGGCCTCCGAGGCAGCGCCCCAGAGCGCGTCATCAACCTGCTGTACGACGTTCTGCAGCATGGAACCGGTCACGTGCGTGTACCGAGCCGATCCCTCATCCGAGGTGTACGGCCCCGAGGAACTGCTCAGCGCCTGGCATCGAGCGTGAGCGGGCACGAAGCCCGGGCGGTAGGCGTCGCGGCGATCGCCAACGGCGGTCCTGATCCAATCGATCAGCCGGCCGCCCCCGACTTCCGCCACCTCCGCGACTCCTTCAGCTCTTTCTCGTTTCCTTGTCAGCCTCGTCGCGACTAACTTTGGTCAACTTGACGAGGGTGGAGGGCACATGGCCGGAATGAACAGGCTCGACGGCAAACGGACTCTGGTGATCGGTGGTGGCGGGGGCGGAATCGGCCGAACCATCGTCCGTTCCTGTGCAGCCGCCGGGGCGACAGTCGCGGTGGCCGACGTGGACGCTGCACGGGCAACCGAGGCGGCGGACGAGTTGCGTGCGGCCGGGCACGTCTCGCATGCGCTGAGCGGCGACGTCCGCTCCAGCGAGCAACTCGAAGACCTGATCGTCGGCGCGGCCGAACGGCTCGGCGGGCTGGACATCCTGATCACGGTGGTCGGCGGGCAAGTCGCGTTCGTACCCGCGGTCAAGCTGCACGAGATGACCGACGAGGACTGGGACACCGTCTACGACGTAAATCTGCGCTACGTGGCTCGCGCGGTGCGGCGCGTGCTGCGGCTGTTCCTGGAACAGGGCACCGGCGGGAACATCGTCAGCATCGGCTCGGTCACCGGATTCATGGCCGCTCCGAAGCAGGCCGGTTACGGCGCTGCCAAGGCCGGCCTCTACAGCCTGGCGCGGACCGTCGCTGCCGAGTACGCGGCCGACGGCATCCGGATGAACGTCGTCGCAGGTGGGGCGATCAGCACTGCTGTCAACACCGGTCCCTCCGACGAGTGGGTTCCGGAGATCCCGGCAGGCCGCTACGGCACGTCGGAGGAGATGGCTGCTGCGGCCGTCTACCTGGCCTCGGACGAGGCGCGCTACATCACCGGTCAGCAGATCGTGCTGGACGGCGGAGTCTCGGTCCGCGGCCCATTCCCGGAATAGCCGGGCAGGAAGGCGACCCGGGCCTCACTGGAGAGGCCATGGCCACCGAGGAACTGCTGAGCGCCTGGCGCACGACGTAAGCAGAGGCCGGGGCCCGTGGTTGCCGTCGTGGTTGCGTTCACCGGCGCACAGCACCGTTCAATAGCCCCACCCGTCCCTGCTGCACCGCAGGTCAGGACGTTCTCGTATGTCCGCGCGCCCCCGGGCGATCGTTCCTTCGACGCGTGGGCTGTCGCCCGTCAAGTCGAGCACGGAAACCGTCCGGTCTTTGGCCACCCGCTCCCGCAGCAGATCGGGACAGTCCCGGGTGGCTGAGGTCGGGCAGGGGCAGATTGATCTCTATGCCCTATCCGGTGTGCCCTATCCGGAGTGCCTCATGAGTTGACGTTGCGCAGTTCTGCCGTCCTTCAGGAGCCGGGTAGGCCGAGGAGGGTGAGCAGTTGCTGGCTGGCCTGGAATCCGCTGCTCACCGTCAGGAGGAATCGGTGGATGCGGCCCAGCGCCGCATCGCGGGCTTCGTCGTCCCCGGCGGCGAGGGCTGATTCCAGGCTCGCCGCGTGGCTCTCGGCGGTGTCCGCCTCAGCCGGCGCGGCCTGGGCGGCCTCCTCCCGCAGTCGCTGTGCCAACTGCTGGTGGAGGTCCCGGACCTCACCCTGGCGGGCCTGGTGCATCGAGGCGTTGCCGGTGCCACCGAAGACCCCGTTGACGGTGTTGTCGCCCTGTTCGGTGTTCTGGGTGATGCTGATGTTCGAGGCGTTGGCCCTACGGCCCGAGTTCGCCATGTTCTCCCTCACTCCGTCTGGTGTCGCCTGGTACCGGTACGGGCCGAAGGGGTGTTCAGCGGTCACCAGTTGATGGGCCAGGCCCAGACCGGAGAGCCGGCTCATGACCTGGTACACGTCGCCGTCGTTCCAGCCACGCCAGGTGAAGTAGCCCGTCATGTCCACGAAGACCCCCGGGGTGCTGCCGCTCAGGGCGCACACCTGGTCCAGGGCTTCGAGCGCCAGCGCGTCCTGGCGCTCCGGCGCAATCGTCAGGGGCGGTAGTGCCGCTCGGAAGGCGCGTTCGCGCTGGGCACGTGCTTCGGCCGTACGGCGCCTGCTCCGGGAGGCCATGGCGAAGAAGAGCACCACGCCCCCAATCAGGAGAAAGGGCAGCAGGGTAACGACACTCACGGAGACGGCCTTCCGTCGCGGGACGCGGTCCACGGGACGCGGTGTACGGGACGCAGTGCACAGGACGCGGAGACGGGACGTGGAGACGGATGGTAGATGCCCCTGCGGGCACGGACAAGGCTGCGATCCAGTCAGCGGCGAGGCCAGAATGGGCGGTCGCCCCGCCAGCCGGTCGGCATCAGTCCGCGAGCGCCCGCTTGAGATCCCCACCGGCCGGACCACCGCCGAACCCAGCGACACAGAACACCTGTTGGCCGTTCGCGGCAGATGTCGCACAGGGACCGGCCCCCCCTCGCCCACTTGCCGTACTCGGGTGGGGATAACCCCCCTCTGAGGATGCCGGGCCACCGCAGTGCACAGGTACCTGTGCACAGACGACTGTGTAGGCATGTCCCAGGAACCCGGCGCCGGCGAACCCCCTGAGGCGCGACGGCCCTCCGTTGTGCCTGTCGAACTCGACAACCTCGCCGCACTCAAGGCACTCGCCCACCCACGCCGCCAGCGTGTGTTTCAACACCTGGCCCTGTACGGCCCGGCGACGTCGGCAACGCTCGCCCGGGCGCTCGGGCTGAATACCGGGGCGACCAGCTACCACCTGCGCGAGCTGGCCCGGTACGGCTTCGTCGAGGAGACGGACGGGACGCCGACCGGGCACCGGGAGCGCTGGTGGCGGGTGGTTCCCGGCGACCGCCGCTTCCCGCCACGCAGCCGCCGAAGTCCCGAGATGCGGCACGTCATGGATGAGCTGAACCACCATGCGTACGCCGCCGACCTGGAACTCTTCGAGCGGCTTCAACGGGACGCCGACAACGGGCCCTGGGCGAACGCGTTCCCCTACTCGCACGGCACCGTCCGGATCACGCTTCCCGAACTCAGGGAGTTCTTCGAGGAGTACATCGCCCTCCTCAACCGCTACAAGCGGCCCGAGTCCGAGACCCCGCCCGGCGCACGCACGCTGCTCACACGGTTCCTCGCCTTCCCCGCCCCCGAGCCGACGGGCGACGCAAGCTCCGAAGCCGAAGCCGGAGTAGGTGCGGAAGCCGGTGCCAGTGCCAGTGCCGGTGCCGAAGCCGGTGCCGGTGCCAGTGCCGGTGCCAGTGCCAGTGCCAGTGCCAGTGCCAGTGCCGACCAGAAGCACGACACCGTACAGAACAACAACAGAGGAGAGGCCGATCCCGCATGATGCTGCGCTACGCCCTGAAAACCGTCCGCGCACGCAAGGCGGGCTTCCTCGGCGCCTTCCTCGCCCTGATGTGCGCGGCCGCCCTGATCACCGCCTGCGGCACGCTCCTGGAGACGGGGCTGCGCGGCACCATCCGGACCGAGCGCTATGCCGCGGCCCCGATCGTGGTCTCCGCCGACCAGAACGTCCACCAGACCACCGTCAAGCGGAAGAAGGACAAGACCAAGGTCAAACACAAGGCCAAACCCGTCGCCGAACGCGCCTGGCTCCCGGCCGACATCGGACGCACTCTGGCCGGCACGCCCGGTGTCGCTCGCGTCGTTCCCGAACTCACCTTCATGACCCAGCCGTTGATCCCGGACGGCATCGGCGGCAGGACCTCCTACGGGCACGCCTGGGAGTCCGCCGCACTGACGCCGTACCGGCTCACCGCGGGTGACGCCCCCACGGCCGACACCGATGTCGTCGTCGACCACTACCTCGCCGAGCGCGCCCGTCTCGAACCCGGTGACCGTCTCACCGTCCAGTCGACGCAGGCCCCGCGCTCCTACCGTGTCTCCGGTATCGCCGCCCCCGCCGCGACCGTCCGCCACCAGACGTCCCTGTTCTTCTCCACCGCCGAGGCCCGCCGTCTCGCCGCCCGCCCCGGGCAGGTCACCGCGTTCGGTGTGATCCCGGACGCGGGCACCGATCCGGGTCGGCTGGGGCACGCCGTGGCCACGGCGCTGCATGGCACCGGTTCCCAGGTCAGCGCCGGAGAGGCCCGTGGTCCGGTGGAGTTCCTGGACGCCGCTGCGGCGCGCATCAAGCTGGTCAGCATGGGCGGTGCGATGGGTGGCACCTCGCTGCTCGTGGCCGTGCTCGTGGTCGTCGGCACCTTCGCGCTCTCCGTCCAGCAACGCCAACGCGAACTCGCCCTGCTCCGTGCCATCGCCGCCACCTCCGGGCAGATCCGCGCGCTCCTCGGCCGGGAGGCCCTCGTCGTCGGAGCGGCCGCGGGGACGGCCGGGGCCCTGGTGGGGCTCCCCCTGGGCGGTTGGTTGCACGGCAGGTTCGCCGCTCTGGGCGCTGTGCCCACCACGCTGCAGCACACCACCGGCTTCTTGCCCCCGCTTGCCGCCGTCGCCGTGACCCTGTCCGGCGCCTGGGCCGCCGCGCGGATCGCCTCACGCCGTGTCGCCCGGATCCACCCGGCCGAGGCACTCACCGAAGCCCGGACCGAAGCCACCCGGCCCGCCTGGGGCCGCATCCTCGCCGGCCTCCTGCTGCTCGTCGGCGGCACCGCCCTCGTAGCCCTGCTCAGCATCCTGCACACCGAGCCCGCCTCCACGCCGGTCACGTTCCTCGCCGTCGTCGTCCTGTCCACCTCCGTCGCCCTGCTCGGGCCGCTCCTGGTCAAAGCAGCCGCACTTCTCCTCACCGGCCCGCTGAGCCTGGCCGGCCCCGGTGGCAGGCTCGCCTGCGCCAACCTCCACGGCAACGCCGCCCGCATGGCCTCCGCCGTCACCCCCCTCACTCTGCTCATCGGCATGACCTGCACGGTGCTGTTCGTGCAGCCCACCCTCGACGACGCGGCCGGCGCCCAGAGCCGTGAGGGCATCCGCGCCGACTGGGTGGTCGCCTCCCAGGGGCCCGGTGTCCCGTCCGCGGCGGCACGACAGCTGCGTGCGCATGACGCCGTCGTCACCGAAGTGGTCCGTACGACCGTGCGGGTCGGCCTCGACAAGTACGCGGCCCAAGGCGTCACCCCGGCCGGTCTCACCCGCACCTGGGATCCGGACGTCACCGCCGGATCCCTCCACAGGCTCACCGAGCACACGGTCGCCGTCAGCGAACTGGCCGCAAAACAAAACCACTTGAAGCCCGGAAGCACCCTGAAGCTCACGCTCGGCGACGGCACACCCGCCACGCTCACCGTCGCCGCCGTCTACACCAGGGGCCTCGGCTTCGGAGACCTCACCTTCGCGCACGACCTGCTCGCCCGCCACGTCGACAACCCGCTCTCTCCCTCCCTCCTCGTCAGCACGGACCGTACACAGACACAACTCATGACTACGCTCAGTGAGTTCCCGGGACTGCGAGTTCTCTCCCCGGCCGCTGCGGACTCGCTCCAGGCGCGGAGTCAACAGGCCCATGCCGAGGTCAATTTCCTTGCCATGGGGCTGGTGCTGGCCTTCACGGCCATCGCGGTGGTCAACACACTCGCCATGTCGGTCTCCGAGCGCGTCCGGGAGTTCGCGCTGCTGCGTCTCGCGGGGGCAACCCGCCGTCAGGTGCTCCGCATGCTGCGTACCGAGGCCCTGTCGGTGCTCCTCCTCGCCACCACCCTCGGCACCGCCATCGCCCTGGCCGTCCTGAACTCGTTCAGCATCGGGATGACGGGCCGAGCGGCACCGGTTGTCCCACCGCTCGTGTACGGCACGGTGGTCGCCGGAGCCGGGCTCCTCGCGCTCGTCGCGACCGCCCTGCCCGGACGCGTGGCCCTGAGAGTCCGGGCGGTCACGGTGGCGACAGCCAAGGAATGAAGCACCGACGGGGACGCGCCGTCCTTGAACCCGATGCCGGGTCTCCGGCCCCCGCTGCGAGCTCTCCGGTCTGACGAGGCGTACCCCGCATGACGTCCCATCGACGCCGGCGACTTGGTCCACGGCCCACGGCGCTCGTGGCCCACGCGCGCACGCCGCTGGGCGGCATACGGCCCCGAGGAACTGCTCAGTGCCTGACCCAGGTCATGAGAGGGCTGAACTCCCCTGGTTGCGGCCCTGGTTGCGTTCACCATCGACTCGAACATCGAAATGTCTCTATTCGGGCACGAAGAAGACCGAATCGGCCAGATGTGGCCGCGCGCAGAGCGAGGCGCTCATCTGGCCGGTGACGATGGGTCGGGCACAGGACGCGTTCGACCGGACAGAGGAGGACGCATGGGTAAGCAGGTCGCGTGCGGGTCGACCGAGACCAAGACCGGCAAGCGGTGCCGGAAACCCGCGATGATCGGCTACTCCCGCTGCCAGTTGCACCGAGGCACGTGGACCCCGCCGCAGAGGAAGAAGGCCAAGAAGCGCTGAGGCGCGGGCCGCTCGGCGGGAGGCCCGTCCGTCGCTCCCGCCGAGCGGCCGGCTGATCCCGTCCCGCGCGGAACACCACCACAGGCCACGACCGCCCGCACCCGCACCGGGACGCCGACGAAGGGGAGCGGCACACGCCGCGCCCACGCACGGCGTGTGCCGCTCCCCGAAGAACTCCAATCCGGCGCTTCCTGAAGAACTCCGATCCGGCGCTCCCCGAAGAACTCCGTTCCGGTGACCGGCCCCTGCAACCATCGGACGCCGTCGCGAGTCTGGCCACGTGGCCGCATGGTCACGCACGGCGCCCGGGAAGCTTTCTCTCACCGCAAAGGAACGCTCACTGATGCATGCACGGCACCTTCTGCGCACGGCGGCGGCCTCTCTGGCTCTCGCCTCCACCCTGCTCACCGCCGGCGGAGCCGACGCGGCCGCGGCATCGGGCTGGGAGGTCTCCCTCTCCGGGAACAGGGCCGCCGACCACTCCCTGATGTCCGTGTCCTCCGTCGATGACGATCTCGCGTGGGCGGTCGGAAGAAGGGGCGGACAAGGCGTCATCATGCGCTGGGACGGCGAGACATGGGCCGAGGACACCTCCCCGGGCCTGCCTGACGTCTGGCAGTGGTCGGCAGTCAGCGCCGTGTCCGCGGACGATGTCTGGGCCTACGGGACGGTGGGCAGGGACCAGGCACTCGTGCACTACGACGGCGAACGCTGGAGCAGCGTTCCCGCGGCCGGCCCCGCCGACGACTCCTGGCCCGAGGTGCCGATCGACGCCGTTCCGGGACGGCTCTTCAAGGGCGGCAACGCGCTCTACACCTACTCCGGCGGCACGTGGCAGACCTTCAAGCTGCCCCGTCTCGTCGACATCCGGGACATCGACGCCCTCTCCGCGAACGACGCGTACGCCACCGGTATGCAGTACCCGGTGGACGGGGGCCATCCGGTGACGTACCACTGGGACGGCACCACCTGGACGCTGATGGACGAGCCCCCCGTGCGCACCGGCACGGACACCGCCAAGATCGCCGCCGTGTCACCGGAGAGCGTCTACGTCGCCGGGTGGGCCGACGGACCGGACGCCGACGCGCCCGTGCCGAGCGTCACTCACTGGAACGGCACCGCCTGGGAGGACGTCACCGGAGCGCTCGCCGATCTCTACCTTCACGCGATCGTTCCCGACGGCCGCGGCGGGCTGTGGGTCACCGGTAACGACCAGGCCGAACCGGCCCACGCGGAGCCGGTCTTCTGGCACTTCGACGGCACCACCTGGACGAAGGAGGCCGGCGCGACGGCACCCGACGGCGACACCCAGTGGCCGTCGTACTCCTTCTACGATCTGGCGCCGGTCGGTGACTCCGGCGACTACTGGGCCGTCGGCGACTACTCCACGCCCATGGACGCGAACGGCGACCGGACGGTCAACGGCCTGATCGAACGGTCCGCGACGCCCTCCGTGACGGACGGGACGGCGACCGGCCGCTGAGGCGCCCGGCCGGGCCCTCCAGGAGCCTGGAGGGCCCGGCATCCCGGCCCGACATCCCAGCTCCCGTCCCAGCCCGACATCCCAGCCCCCGTCCCAGCCCGACATCCCAGCCCCCGTCCCAGCCCAACATCCCAGCCCCCGTCCGAGCCTGACATCCCGGCCCTCCCGTGTCCCGCTGCCCTGACCGCGGCACGGGAGGGGGCGGGCGAAACCCGGCAATCGCATCTCCTCACGGTGCGGCCGCCGTTACCGTTGACCCAGGAGAACCGACGTGCGCTCCCTCGGGGTGACGCCGACGAGTGGATCAGGGGTCGTACATGGACGCCAGTCTGACCGCAGCGGAGATCACACCGTACGTAGTGACCGCGATCGGCACCTACGGGGCCGCGGTCCTCACGCGTGCCAGGGACCAGGCAGCGGACGCCACCGTTGCGCTCGGGCGGGACATCCTGGAGCGCTTCGCGCGGCGGAACCGGCATCGGCAGGAGCTCGATTCCGCCGTGCGCGATCTGGCGGATGATCCGGAAGACAGCGACTTCCAGGCGGCGTTGCGCGGACGGCTGCGCCGCATCCTCGAACAGGATCCAGAGCTGACAGCCGAACTCGGCGCGCTGCTGGCCCAGTCGGACGCCCACGTCACAGCACTGGGCGAACGCGCCGTGAACGTCGGGCACATGGCGGACGGCACCATCGTCACCGGCGATCGCAACCGGATCGGCGGGTGACGTCCGACGCCTCCCACTCGGGCGACCGCTGGGTGGCAGCGGAGCACATCATCGACTCCGTCGTCGTCACCGGTGACGGCAACATCGTCATCTACTACGCCGACGGCCACCACGTCGAGCCCGCCGCTCCCGCCTCGCGCGCCGACGCCGAGCGCCTGCTGTTCGGGCCGGAGCCGACCGTCCCGACGGACCGACCGTGGACCTGGCTCACCCCGGAAGCCGGACTGCATCCCCTGGTGAGCCGACCTGAGGAGTCGCACCTGGTCGAGTGGGCGCGCGACGGCCGGGGAACCGCGTTACGGCTCGTCTGCGCCCCCTCGGGCCAGGGCAAGACCACCCTGGCCCTGCGGGTCTGTGCCAGGCTCCGGGACCTGGGCTGGACAGCCGGTGTCCTCGACATCGAGCAGTCCCCCGCCCCGTACGCGGGCGGCGGGGAAGCGGTAGCCGGGTCACTCGCCAGGTCGCTGCGGCGCTGGGACCGTCAGCTCTCGGCCGTCGCGGCCCTCCCGCGGCTGTCCGGCCGGGCCCTGCTCGTGGTCGACTCCGCCGAGGTTCACCGGTCGAGGATCGAGGAACTGCTCCGGACGGTCACCGAACTCCCCGCCGCGCACGGCGTTTCCCCGGTGAAACTGCTCCTGCTCGCCCGGGACACCGGGGAATGGTGGGAGGAACTCTCCGTCGGCAGCCGCCGCCATCACTGGATCGAGCGGCGGGTCATGCGGTTGGCCCCCGTCACGGAGGGAATGACCGCGGCCGAGACGGGCGAGGTGTGGCGGGACGCGACCGCGGGGTTCGCGCAGGCCGCGGAGCGGGCGGGCATGAGCCTTGCCCCCGGATCAACGCGCTCGATCACCGAGGACTGCCCCACCGCCGTCCGCACCACACTCCATCTGTACGCCGCGGCGCTCCTGCGTGTCCTCGACGCCGCGAAGGGCCGGGCCGCCTCGCTGGATCACCGGGAGCACCCGATCACCGGGCTGGTGGAACATGAACAGCGCTATGTGGCAGGCATGTTCACCGCTGCCGGACTGCCCATCAGCCATGACCGCGCGCGTCTGTTCCTCGCACTGGTCTGCTTGTACGCCCCACCGGACGAGCAAGCCGCGCTGCGGGTGCTGCGGCGCGTCGAGGTGACCGCGGCGGACGGCGATCTCGTCAGGAAGGCCAGACAGTTACAGACGCTGTACCCAGGCGGGGGCCGATCGCTGTGGCGGGCCCCCGGACCGGACCGCCTCGCCGACTCGGTCCTGCACGCACTGGCGGCAGAGAGCCGGTCGGATGCCGGGGCCGAGCGTCTGTTCCGCACCCTGTGCGCGACAGACGACTGGTTCGAGGGGAGAGACTGCGCCCGCGTCCTGCTCAGAGCGCTGGGGACGGCGGACGAGGAATCCGCGGCTTCGGCGACGGTCTCCAGACGGGTCGGCGGAGCCGTGGGCGCTTTGGTCCTCGACCATCCCCTGGGCTACGTGCCCGCCGCGCTGGAGACGGCCGCGGACCGGTTCGAGCAGCAGATCCTCGCAGCGGTCGCCGGGCACGGCGGGGCTGCTCCCGCGTCCCGACTGGGCGTCAGGGAACTTGAGGCACTGGACCTCCTCCTCGACTTCTCAGCCGGCAGCGACAGCCGGGCCAGGATCGCCGTCGCGGTCTCCGGCCGACTCAGCGACGCGGCGCAGGAGGCCTGGCAGGGCGTCTCCCGGCCCTGGCAGGCGGGCGACCGTCTGCAGAGACTCGTTCGGTACGCGCGCGGGCTCCAGCGGACCGGTGACCTGCGGCGTGCCTCCCTCGTGGCAAGCGAGGCGGTGGAGCTGACGCGCCGGATGCGGGAGTCCGGTGACGCGATGGTCAACGGGCGTATCGCGGAGCGGATTTCACGAGCGAGTGGCGAACTCGCCGCGGCCGGAATGAACGAAGCGGCGCTCGAACTGTCCGGCGTCGCCGTGGAGAGCGCGTGGTCGTCGCTGTCCTCTCCCGACCCTCTGGACATCGCGGGTCGTGCGGCGATCCTGCGCAGGCACTCCCAGCGGCTGTACGCCCTTCGGCAGACGCACGAGGCCGCCGCGTACTCGTCGGAGTCGTTGTCCCTGTACAACGAAGCGGCGGCGCAGAGCCCCGGCCGCTACCAGCTGGAGGTGACAGGCGCACACGCCGACTACGGCAGGATGCTGCAGGCGGCGCACCGTCCGCAGCAGGCGGAGTCCCATCTCGCCGCGGCTCTCGCCGCCTACCGGCGGCACCTCGCGGCCGACGACCGGCCGGGCACCCGTCACGCCCTGGCACTGGTACTGCTCACCTACGGAGTGGTCCTGCGTGATCTCGGACGGACAGATCAGGTGCTCCCCCCTGTCGAAGAGGCGGTGGAACTGCAGCGCGCGCTCGCGCCGCACG
Organism: Streptomyces sp. NPDC058051; assembly: GCF_042885475.1. Lineage (NCBI taxonomy): Bacteria > Bacillati > Actinomycetota > Actinomycetes > Kitasatosporales > Streptomycetaceae > Streptomyces > Streptomyces sp. NPDC058051. The sequence continues at coordinate 23,771 of NZ_JBHVRW010000024.1, read as the reverse complement.
ACCCCGACTCCACCGTGGATCTCGCCGCCGCGCTCGTTCAGCTGGGGGTGGCCCTCGCCGAGACCGGCTCCGAGGAGGCGGGGCGCCGTCCCATGGAGGAGGCCGTCAGCATGCTGCGGGGCATGCGCGGCAACGCGCGCGCGACGGAGGAGCTGCCGAACGCGCTGGCCAACCTCGGGGCTCTGTACGGTGAGTGCGGCGATCAGGAACGCGCAGTCCGCCTTCTCGAAGAAGCGTTGGCCCTTGAGGAGACCCGGGACGCGCGCCTCGGCGGGACGGGCGACAGCCTCAGAACCACGGCACGCAACCTTGCGCGAGCACTGAGCCGGCTGGGAGACGAAGCACGGGCTCAAGCGGTGCACGCCCGTTTCATCGGCTCCCAGGAGGACGGCCCACCGCTTCCGGCCGTGCGGACCGCGGCTGAGGTCAAGGCCCACGTCCCGCCTGTGACGGACGCGCTCAGGGCTGCGGCACGGCGCATGACCGGCGGCCATCTCTACATCATCGACCCCGCCTTCGATCCGCAGGGCAGGGTGCCGGGGCACGGGATCCAGGGCGCGTTCCGGGTCAGTCCCCAGGGCGAGATCACCGGATTCGAGGCCAACGAACGCTATCGTCCCTCTCCCGTCGCGTTGGACTTCCCGGTGCCCACGGATCCTGTGGACGAAGCCGCTCAGCTGGCCCTGACCGGCTACGGGTCCGAGTCGGCGCTGAGGAATGCGCTCAGGTCGGCCACCGTCGACGTGGCCCCCGCGGTCTCTTCCGCGGCGGCGGACCGGGAGACAGCGGTGTTCACCTCGCCGGGCCACCTTCCCGACGGCATCGCGACCACCCGGATCTCCGGCGCGGAACTGCTGGCGTCGCTCCCCGTGGGAACCGCGATCCACATCAACCCGGCCTCACCGGTCGCCTACCGGTTCCAGGTGGTCCCCCGTGGCACGGAAGACGCGACAGAAGACGCTCAAGCAGACGCGGTGGAAGGCGTGACGGCAGACGCAGTGGAAGGCGTGACGACAGATGCGGTGGAAGACGCGACGGCAGGCACGGAGAAACCGGACCGGCCCCGCGCGGACGCGCCCGTCCCCTCCGCGCCCGTCCCCCCTCCTGCGGCGTCCCCTGCCCCACCGGATACCCCTCCTCGGCCCCCAGGTCCTTCCGCTCCCGATGCCGATCCCGATGCCGCTGCCCCTGCCGCTGCCCGGCTTGTCGTTCCGGAGGACGAAGTCGCCCGGCTGTGCGCCCGATGTGCCCGCGGTGAGCCGGTGCTCGATCTGCTCGCGGCCGAACTGCGCAGAAGCCGCGTCTGGTACATCACCTCGGGCGGCGGCTCTCGTCACCCCAGCGTCGCGCAGATGTACGAAGGGCGCTTCGCCGTCTTCGTCTACAGTTCGCGCGCGTACGCCTCGACCAAAGTGCTGAGTTTTGATCCGGGGGCCCGGTTGGCCGAAGGGACGATGGCCGACGTTCTGAGGGAAATTCCGCCTGCGACGTATGTCGTGGTCAACAACGAGGGTCCTCATGCCTTGCAGATTGCCGCCTCGGCCCTGCTGGCCCGTGGCTGACCTCGGCCCTGCCGGCCCATGCCTGACCTCGGGTCTCCGACCACAGGTGGAAGGGCCCCACCGCAAGGGCCCTTCCACCTGTTCCGTCCCCTGTGCGCACATGCAGTCCCCGGTAGTCCTTCTCCGGTTCCACGAGTTTTCGACCGTCGTCAAAAGCTCCGGGATCGAGAGGATCTGCCGGGGGCCTGGCCAGAGCCAACGAGAGGGTCACGCGTGTCGGCGAACGTCTTCGTCAACGGTGCGGCTCACTCCGGTTTTCTGGTGTAAAGAAAATTCTCCTCCGCATTTCTCATGAGTCAAGGGGTTTCGCACCCATTTGCGAGAGAAGTTCGTATCCGGGGCGTCGCTGCCCGCTCAGAGCCCGGGGCGGGCGGCGCCCACGGGCGGTCACCGGCGACAATCGGGGCACCACTGGTGTACGGCAGAGCATGCCGTGGACGATGGAGGATCACTGTGCCGCCGACCGCGAAGCCGTTGCGGAAGCTGGGCTTTCTGACCATCGGGCTGTTCGACGAGGCCGACCCCCGGGCGGGCCACGAGTCGACGCTCTCGATCATCGAACTGGGCGAACGACTGGGCTTCGACAGCGCGTGGGTGCGGCATCGGCATCTCCAGTACGGCATCTCGTCCCCTCTCGTCGTTCTGGCTGCGGCTTCCCAGCGCACCAGCCGCATCCATCTGGGTACGGCGGTCACCCCGTTGGGCTGGGAGAATCCGCTGCGGCTCGCCGAGGACCTGGCGACTCTCGACGTCCTGTCCGGGGGCCGCCTCAATCCGGGGGTGAGCGTCGGTCCGCCGATGCACTACGACCGGGTGAGGCACGCGCTGCATCCCGACACCGCCGACACCGAGGACTTCGGATACGCGCGTGCGCGCCGCCTCCTGTCGTTCGTACGCGGGGAGCCGGCCACGGACTTCAGGGGTACGGAGGGCATCGAGGCGTACTCGGACCGCGTCCAGCCGCACTCCCCCGGTCTGGCCGACCGTATGTGGTACGGCGGCGGCAGTCTGCGGTCGGCCCGCTGGGCGGGTGAGCAGGGCCTGAACTACCTGACCAGCAGCGTCGTCAAGGCGGAGGAGTCCGAGGACTTCGCCGAGATCCAGCTCTCGCACATCCGGGCCTTCCGCGCCCGTCACCCCGACGGCGAGGCGGCCCGCGTCTCGCACGGGCTGGTCGTCATCCCCACCGACTCCGCCTCGGCGGCACAGCGCGCGAAGTACGAGGCGTACGCCCGGGAGCGGCTGCCGCGCACCACGGCGCCGCAGGGGCCGGCACGCATGATGTTCGCACCCGATCTCGTCGGAAGCTCCGCCGAGATCGCCGACCGGCTCCGGGCCCACGCCGCGTTCCGGGAGGTCGACGAGGTCGCGTTCGCGCTGCCCTTCTCCTTCGAGCACGACGACTACGTGCAGATCCTCACCGATATCGCCACCGGGCTCGCCCCGGCTCTCGGCTGGCCGCCCGCCGGCTGAACGCCGCCCGCCCGGACGGACGCGCACCGATGACTCCATTGGTCCGCCGCGGCTCGCACAACCGCGGCGGCACTCGCAGGCTGAGGCGGGGTACTACGGGAAGGGCGGCCCCCGATGAGGCTTGTTGTCGATCTCAACCGGTGCCAGGGCTACGCGCAGTGCGCCTTCCTCGCACCCGATGTCTTCGCCATGCACGGCGAGGAGGCGCTGCTGTACAACCCGCACGCCGACGAGGCGCAGCGGGAGCAGGTGACGCGCGCCGCCACCGCGTGTCCGGTGCAGGCGATCCTGGTGGACGACCTGGGTGACGCGTCGAACGCGGCGGGAGAAGGCACGGCGGGGGACGGCACGGTGCGAGAAGCCACGGCGGGGGACGGCACGGTGCGAGAAGCCACGGCGGGGGACGGCACGGTGCGAGAAGCCACGGCGGGGGACGGCACGGTGCGAGAAGGAGCGTCCGGTGTCCGGTGACGATGCCCTGGCATGGCTGAGGCGCGAGGGACGGATCGTGATCGTCGGCGCCTCGCTGGCCGGTCTCCGGGCCGCGGAGACCTTGCGGAAGGAGGGCTTCACCGGTGCGCTCACGCTGATCGGTGACGAGCCCCATGAACCGTACGACCGGCCCCCGCTCTCCAAGCAGGTCCTGCTGGACCACGCGACCGCCGATCGCACCACGCTGCCCCGGCGCATCGCGCTCGACGCGCGGTGGCGGCTCGGTGTGGCCGCCACCGGGCTGGACATGGCGGCGAAGCGGGTGCGACTGGCCGACGGGGACGAAGTGGAGTACGACCGGCTGCTGATCACCACCGGTGTGCACGCCCGGCCCTGGCCGCACGAGGCCGAAGCAGAGCTGGACGGGGTCTTCGTCCTGCGTACGCGTGACGACGCGGCCCGGCTGCGGCGGCGGCTGGCGGCGTCGCCCCGCCGGGTGCTCGTCATCGGCGCCGGTTTCACCGGTTCGGAGATCGCTTCGGCCTGCCGTGAGCGCGGGCTGCCGGTGACCGTCGCCGAGCGGGGTGCGGCACCGCTCGTGGGCGCGCTCGGCGGGGTGGTCGGCCGGGCGGCTGCGGAGCTGCACCGTGAGCACGGCGTGGACCTGCGCTGCGGAATCATGGTCACGGCCCTGGAGGGCGATGCGGCGGGACGCCTGCGGCGCGCCCATCTGTCCGACGGCACCACCCTCGACACGGACGTCGCGGTGGTCTCGCTCGGCGCGACACGGAACACCGCGTGGCTGGCCGGGTCCGGGCTCGGCGCCGGCCCGCGCGGAATCGCCTGCGACGCCGGATGCCGGGCCTTCGACATCCGGGGCATCGTGACCGACGACGTCTTCGTCGCCGGTGACGTGGCACGGTCCCCGCACGCGCTCTTCGGGTACCAGTTCCTGTCCCTCGAACACTGGGGCAATGCCGTCGCACAGGCCGAGACGGCGGCGCACAACATGATCAGCAGCAGCGCGGAGCGCCGCCCGCACCTGTGGGTTCCGGCCTTCTGGTCCGCCCAGTTCGGGGTCAACATCAAGTCGGTCGGCGTCCCGTCCCTGGGCGAGGAACTCGTCGTCGCCCAGGGTTCTCTCGCCGACCACCGCTTCACGTGCGTGTACGGATACCAGGGCCGCGTCATCGCCGCGGTCACCTTCGACCAGACGAAGTGGCTGGAGTTCTACCAGCGGCAGATCGAGTCGGCCGCGCCGTTCCCGCCCGACTACGCGTCCGTGGACCGCCGCCCCGAAGGGCTGCGCCCGGTCCCGGCCGACTTCCCGGATCCCTCCCTCCCCACCCACGGGCCGTCCGTCACCGTGAGCGGCTACTCACCGACCGACCAGCGGATCACGTTCGTCCCCGCGCGGCCCTGATCCCGGCCCCCGGCGGATCACCGTGGTCCGCGCACGAGCCCGCTCCCAGCCCGGAGAACCTGCTGTCCCACGCCCACCAGGACGCCCACCAGGACGCCATCGAGGACCCGACATGACGCACGCCACCCTCCTGCGGCAGATCACCGACTACTCCAGCCGCGCCGACCCCTACCCCCTGTACGCCGAGCTCCGCAGGACGCCGGTGCTTCAGGAGGGGGACGATCTGTTCGTCGTCAGTACGTACTGGGAGATCAAGAGCCTGCTGCACGATCCACGGATCAGTTCGGACGCGCGCAACCTCTCCCCGAGTGCCGCGGGCACGCTCCTCCAGGAGGAGGAGGCGTCGCCCCTGCCGCCCGCCTTCCTGCGGCTCGACCCTCCCGAGCACGACCGGTTGCGCCGTATGACGATGCGCCCGTTCGGGCCGCCGGAAACCCCTCGGCGCGTCCACGACATGCGCGGTGAACTGACCCGGATCGTGGCCGGTCTCATCGACGGTTTCGGGGACCGGAACCAGGTCGACCTCGTCGACGACTTCTCGTACCCCTTTCCCGTCACCGTGATCTGCCGACTGCTCGGGGTGCCGCGCGAGGACGAGGCGCTCTTCCACTCCTGGGCCGACACCATCGCCGCGGGACTCGACCCGGACCCGGGCCAGGACCCCGGCGAGCGGCGCCGCGTCACCCAGCAGGCCCGCGCCGAACTGGGGAAGTATCTCGCCGGGCTCATCGACGAACGCGGCGGCGCACCCCGTGACGACATGCTCTCCGCACTGGTCACCCAGCACGGCCCGGACGGGCGGATGACGCGGATGGAAGTGCTCAGCACGGCCGCCCTGCTCCTGATCGCCGGTCACGAGACCACGGTCAATCTCATCACCAACGGGATGCTCACCCTGCTGCGCAACCCCGACGTCCTGGAGCGGCTGCGGAACGACCCCGGTCTCGCTCTCCCGATCGTGGAGGAACTCCTGCGCTTCGAGCCTCCTGTGCAGTTGCTTCCGCAGCGCACCACCCTCGCGGACATCGACATCTGCGGCGTCACCATCCCCAAGGGCGCCTCCGTGTGGCTCGTCCTGGCCTCCGGCAACCGGGATCCGCGGCGGTTCCCCGACCCGGACCGGTTCGACCCCGACCGGAAGGACAACCAGCACCTCGGATTCGGCAGCGGCATCCACACGTGTTTCGGTGCGCCCCTCGCCCGTCTGGAGGCACAGATCGCCCTGACGGAGCTCGCCCGCAGGCTCAACAGCCCCCGCCTGGTGGAAGATCCCCCTCCGTATCGCCGGAACGCGGTACTGCGCGGGCCGCGCCACCTGGACGTCGCGTTCGAGGGCCTGGTGCGCTGACCGGAGGCGATACGGGCCGTGGCCCTCTTCCCGGGGCGGCCGACCATGATGGACGCATGGCCACACACGAATCGGAACGGCACGATCCGGAACGGCATGACGCCGGGCCGTCGCTGGAGCGGATCCTCCGGCTGATCGCCCCCGGAATGGTCGATGTCGTCGTGGCACCGCGCGGCACCGGTGTGCCGGTGGCGGACGTGGTGCTGCACGACCCCGGGGAGGAGCGGGACGAGGACACGTGGGCGGCGTCCGGACTGATCCTGCTCGCGGTCGGCGTGGAGGTCGCCTCGCCCGAGGCGATCGACGTGCTGCGCGGCGCCGACCGGGCCGGAGCCGCGGCCGTGGTCCTGCGGCGGGGTTCTCGGGGCCCGCGGGCGGCGCTGCTGGAGGCGGCGGGCCGGGGGCGTACGGCGCTGCTCACCCGACGGCCGGGGCAGGGGTGGACGGAGGTGCTCGGTCAGTTGCGCACCGCCCTGGCACACAGCGCCCCGACCGGTACGACCGGGGTGGAGGGGCTGCGGCTCGGTGACCTGCCGGGGCTCGCCAACACGGTGGCGGACCTGGTCGGCGGCGCGATCACGATCGAGGATCCGCAGTCACGCGTGCTGGCCTACTCGCGGATGGCCCACGAGCCGGACCCCATGCGCAGGCTGACGATCCTCGGGCAGGAAGTCCCTCGCTGGCGGGTCGACGAACTGCGCGAGAGCGGCTTCTTCCAGGCCCTGTGGAGCACCGACGGCGTCGTGCGCCTGCCCGCCGACGACCGGTACGCCGAGCGGCTGGCCGTCGCGGTGCGCCACGGGTCGGAGATCCTCGGATCGCTCTGGGCCGCCGCCGACGGCCGACCGCTGGCCGAGGACGCGGCGGCGGCGCTGCACACGGCCGCCCGGGCCGCCGTACCGCACCTGTCCCACCACCAGACGTGGGGCCGGGCCGCGGCCCGGGCGCGGGAGGGTGTGGTGCACGCCCTCCTCGACGGGGCCGCGCACGCGGCGCGGACCGCGCACGAGGCCGGGGTCGCGGCCGACCGGCCGCACGCGGTGATGGTGGCGGAGGCGTACGACAGCCGGGACCTGGGGGCCGCGTCCTCGCCGGCAGCAGGGGGCGCCGCCGAGCAGCGCGTGCTGGACGTGCTCGCGCTGCGGGCCGCGGCGTACCGGCCGGGCTGCGTGACCGCGCGGTCGGGGCGGCGGCTGTACGTCCTGCTCCCGGCGGGGGACGGCGAGACGGACCTGGTCCGTGCCCTGCCGGCCACGGCCCGCTCGGTTCCGCACCGTGTGGTGTTCGCGGGCGTCGGCCCGGTGGTGGCGGACCTGTCGGGGCTGCCCGCGTCGCGCGAGGCCGCGGAGCTGGTGGTGCGGGTGCTGCGGGAGCGGGCCGCGCGGCTGCCGGCCGCGGACGTGGTCTCCGCGGGGGCGGCGTCCGGCGAACTGGTTGCCGAGACGTCGGCGCTGCGGGTGCTCGACCGGATCGAGCCGTTGTGGGAGTCCCTGTCCGGTCCCGTGCACTCGATGGTGGAGCACGACCGCGCGCACGGCTCGGAGTACGGCGCGTCGGTCGCCGCCCACATGGACGCGTTCGGCGACACGACCACGGCCGCTCAGCGCCTGAACGTGCATCCGAACACCTTGCGGTACCGGCTGCGGCGGGCCCGGGAGCTGTTCGGCGTCGACCTGGCCGATCCCACCGTACGGCTCCTGGCGGACATCGGACTGCGGCTGGCGCGGCGCACGCGGTGAGGGCCGTCGGCGCGGGACACGGCGAGACCGTCGGCCGCGGACCCGCGGGACCTGGAAGGCTTGATCATTTTCCTGTCGCGCCACACAGCGTGCTCACACATCCATGGTGGTGCGGGATGAAGACGTAACGGGTGCCGCGCACCGAAGCTGTGCACAACGGCCGGCCGCTCGACGAGCGCCGTGCACGACCGACGCGTCTGGAGTGTGGTTGATGTGGCTTCCGGTTCTTCCCCTCGGCGCGCCGGCGCCCGTGAGGCCGCGCTGGCACGTGCCGTCGAGAACGGGCTGCTGGGTCCGCAGGCACCCCTCATCGGTCTCCTCGACGTCGACGGTGTGCTCGCCGCGGTCGACGCGCTGAACGAGGCGTTCGAGGGACCGGCCGCCGTGCACCACACGTTCGCGGCGAAGGCGTGCGGCCTGGTGCCCGTGCTGCGGCTGCTCGCGGACGCGGGGATGGGCTGCGAAGTGGCCTCGCCGGGGGAGCTGGAGCAGGCGCTGGCGGCCGGATTCACCTACGACCGGCTGGTCTTCGACAGCCCCGCGAAGACGGTCGAGGAGCTGGAGTTCGCCCTGACCCACGGCATCGCGATCAATCTGGACAACTTCCAGGAGATGGCTCGCGTCGACCGCCTGCTCGCCGGCCGGGAAGCCGCCGGGCCGATCGGGCTTCGGGTGAACCCGCAGGTGGGCGCGGGGGCCATCGGTGCGATGAGCACCGCGACCGCGACCTCGAAGTTCGGCGTCGCGCTGCGCGATCCGGGGGCCGTCGACGCGGTGATCGAGGCCTTCGCGCGCCGCCCGTGGCTCAACCGGCTGCACGCCCACGTCGGTTCCCAGGGCTGCCCGCTGCCGCTCATCGCCCAAGGAGTGCGAGCCGCGTACGAACTGGCCGAGCGCATCAACTCGGAGCTGGGCCGCGCCCGGATCACCGGGATCGACATCGGCGGCGGCCTGCCCGTCAACTTCGACAGCGAGGACGACCGGCCGACGTACGCCGACTACGTCGCCGAACTCCGTGCTGCCGCACCCGGGCTCTTCGACGGCCGCTACGCCCTGGTCACCGAATTCGGCCGTTCCCTGCTCGCCAAGAGCGGCACCATCGGCACGGTCGTCGAATACACCAAGGCGGCCGGCGGCCGGCGGATCGCGGTCACGCACGCGGGAGCCCAGGTGGCGACGCGCACGGTCTTCATGCCGGACGCCTGGCCGCTGCGCGTCGGGGTGTTCGACGCGGCCGGGCGCCCCAAGCAGGGCCCGACCGAGGTCGTCGACATCGCGGGCCCGTGCTGCTTCGCCGGCGATCTGACCGCGACCGGACGCGAACTCCCGGCCGTCGAGCCGGGCGACGTGGTGGCGCTGTACGACACCGGGGCGTACTACTTCTCTTCGCACTTCTCCTACAATTCCCTGCCACGGCCTGCTGTGTACGGTTATCGAACGGATTCCTGCGGACAGGTCCGATTCGCGCTCGTACGCGAGGCCCAGAGCGTGCGCGGTGTGGTCGAGGAGAGCGGACTCTCCCAGGCGGACGCCCTGGTGGCGCTGCGCTCGGGCAGCCCGGTCGAACGGTCGGAGGAGGCGGCGGAGTGACACGTCTCTTGATGTCCGCCGACAGGGAAGGGGCGACCGGTGCGGTCTCCCCGGCGGACAGCGCTGTCACGGACGATCCCGGGGCGGACGTGTTGTCCACCCGCTGACCATGCCGTTCCGGGTCAGGCCCGACGGCCGTAGAACTCCACCTCGGCGAGGGCGAGTCGGCGGCCGGAGCCCGCGCCGTAGGTGCTGTCGGTCGTCAGGCGCGCCCGGACGACCTGCGCACCGCGCACGTCGAAGGTCTGCTGGCCCGGCTGGTCCTTGACCCTGATCACCTTGCTGGTCCGGCCGCCGTCTGCGGCGGTGAGCGTGATGGTGATCCTGGCCGGGCGGGCCTGGGCCAGGAACTCGTCCTTCTTGGTCGACGAACCGGAGAAGACGACGAGCTTCAGCACCCGTACCGGTTGCTCGAAGTCGCACTCCAGGTACTGGCCCACACCGGTGTCGGGACCGGCCTCCGAAGGCGACCAGTAGCGGTTGTTGAAACCGTCGAACGCCGCACCGGCCGGGTGGCCGGGGGCCACGCTCGACGCCCGGAACCGGGTCGGTGGCACCGCCTCCGGCGTCCCCGTCTCGTCCTTGGCGAAGCCGAACCAGCCCGGCACGTGCGGAAGGGCGAACCACACGGCGCACGCCACCACGACCAGCACGATCGGAAGCGCCAGTCCGGGCCGGCGCCACAGCCGACGCCTCGGCCGGGCGCCCGCGACGGGCGCCTGCCGCGGTCGCCGACGGAGAATCCGCCGCCACCAGGGAGGCCGCACCTCGGGCGGTGGCCCCGGATCCAGGAGCAGAGCGCAGTGGACGCACCGGGTGCGGTCCGGGGCGTTCTGCGTCCGGCAGTTGGGGCAGCGGACGGGCGGGGCGGACGGCGGCCCGGGAGCGGGCTGCGGGGGAGCCTGCGGTACGTCGGGCAGTGCCTCGGGGCCCGGCACCGACTCGTCCGGCCCGTCACCGGGGCGACGGGGAGCGGCCGTGGCGACGGGGGGCGGGGGTTGCGGGTGGGGCTGTGGTTGCTGGGGTTGCAGGTGGGGGTTCGGTTGCGGCTGAGGGTTCGGTTGCGGCTGGGGGTTCGGTTGCGGGTGAGGGTTCGGTTGCGGGTGAGGGTTCGGTTGCGGGTGCAGATGTGGTTGCGGCTGGGGTTGCGGGGACACGTAGGGCTGCGGCGCGGGGAACGGCTGCGGTTGCGGTGGTGGGGACAACTGCGGCTGCGGAGACGGCTGGAGCGAAGGATGCGGCGAGGGCTGCGGGGATGACGGGTGAGGCTGCGGCGGCGGGGGTTGCGGGGACGGCTGGGGCCGCGGCGGGGCGGCCGTGGTGGCAGGGGGCGCCGGGGAACCGCCGTCGCCCTCCTCCCAGTCCAGGAACGCCTGGCACGACGTACAGAACCGTGTCCCCGGCGCGTTGGTCTGCCCGCACGTCTCACAGGTCACGAGACCTCCAGGTCGAAGCCCACATGTGCGGGGATCTCGGTACGGATCAGCTCCTCCAGCCGCACCCGGTCCACCTGGTACGGCTGCGAGGCCCGGACCCGGACCGTCACCCACGGCCTCGGGCTGCCCGGGAACTGTGTGTGCGGCGTCGACGACCACGCCGTGCCGCCGCTCTCGACGATGTCCGGCTCGATCCCCGTCTCCAGGAACACCGCCTCCGCCAGGCCGCGCCGGGTGCCACGTCTGCTGTGCCGCTCGACCGCCCCCCGTACCGTCGCACGCCGCTGCGCGACCGGATGGTCCGCGCGGGTGTCGACGGCCACCCACTCGGCCAGCCAGGCCAGGAAGTCCTCCGGCGCGCTGCGGGGGTCGAGATGGGCGGGCAGATTGTCGATGGAGAGCAGGACCGGTGCGAGCACGTCGTCGAGCGCCGCGAGGAACCGTCGCAGGAAGTCCTGCTCCAGATAGACCGCCGGGAGCTGTTCGATCAGCGGGTGCGGTGTCGGCAGGCCGGTCACGGCTGTACGCATGGCGGTCAGGCCTCCCGTACCCGGAGCTGGTGCTCGTAGCTGAAGACCAGTGCGTGCCGGTCCAGTGCGATCTTGGTGGTGGGTTCGCCGCGCTCCCCGGTCACCGGGTCCGCGGGGAAGAGACGTACGTCCTCCACCAGATCCAGCCCCGGCACCTGCTGCAGCACGGCGAACGCCTCGCCCGACTGGATCGGCCGGCCGAACGGCCAGCCCTCGCCCCCGGGCCCGCCGCTCAGCGGGTTGAAGTAGCGGTAAAGGGCCTCCAGGGCCTCCTCCCGCACCCGTTCCAGCACGGCACCCCTGCGGGCCTGCACCGAGGCGACCACGGTGACACCCTGGTAGTAGGGCGGTTCGACCACCAACCGGGCGCCGATGGGCCGCCGTTCGTCGAGATGGCCGGCGATCAGCGCGAGGGTGTGCTGCGGCGGGATGAGTTCGTCGAACTGGATCCGGCCCTGTTCGTCGCTGCGTCCCGCCGGTACGACGAGCAGCCGCACCCCGCCCGCCTCGACGTCCGAGTCCCCGCCGGCCGGGATGCACTGCACCCGGGACGCGTCGGGTGCGACCTCGCGGGCCAGCAGTTCGTAGTCGTGCGGGACGACGGCCCGGTGCAGGGTCCGCAGCGTCATCGGTCCGCGTACGCGTGCGCTGTCCACCGTCTCGCCGTCGACTCCGCCGAGCGCGGGGCGCCGGTTCTCCACCCGGGCCACGTACGGGATCGCGCTGCGCAGTACCTTGAGCGTGGAGCGGGCGACATTGCCGCGCAGCCCGCCCCCCGTGCGGTACGCGCGCACACGCACGGCGGCGCCCTTCGGTGGAACCGCCCCGTAGTAGCGGATGGAGCCGTCCCGCTCCCGTACCGCCGGGCCGAACTCGACCCGGCCCGAGTTGGGGTCGAGCGTGATGTGCCGGTCGTCGGGGCCGGAGTGCGCGAAGTCGTCGACCCGGGTCCACTCCGTGCTGTGCGGGCCGCCCGCCGGATCCGCGACCTCGACGACGAAGTCGCCCGGCACGACGGGCGGACGGCTCACCGTGAGGGTCTGCCCGGGCACGCCCTCGGCCGCGCCGAGCACCTCGTCGGTCACGGTCTCGGCGTGCACGGCACCGACGGTGGCACCGATGGTGAACGCCGTGATCCGGCGCACCACCGGGGACGCCATGTAGGTGGGCTGCCCGGGAGCTGCCTCCACCAGGCGGCAGCGCAGCCAGCCGCCGGTCCGGCGCACGACGACGGCCGGGGTGTGCCCCTCCGGAAGGTGCAGGATCAGCTCTCCCGACCGGTTGAAGCCGCCCGTGTCGTCCTTCTCGACCTCGCAGGCCGTCCAGGCGCTGCCGTCCCACGCCTCCCAGAGCAGCGGCGGTCGCAACGGGTCGACACCGACGCCCTCGACCGCGCAGTCCAGCCGCAGCACGACGACGCCCGAGGGCACCGCGGCCGACAGCCCGACGTAGAGGGCGTCGCCGGGCGCGGGCGCGGTGTCGAAGCAGGGGACGGGCCGGCCGAGCGCGAGTTCCTCGGTACGGTCGACGGCGTCGCCGGACGCCGGCCAGGCGGCGAGATGGGCGAACTCGCAGGGCACGACGGCCAGTTCGCGGCCGGTCGTGAACACCACCGCCTCCTCGGTCTCCGTACGGACGGTCGCCACCTCCGTACCGGCCTTCACCCGCACCGGTTCGGGCTGCGGAGCGGACAGCCGGAACGTCACGTCGGTGTGGGCCGCCGTGGGCGGGTGGAGCCGCACCCCGATCAGGTCGAGGAAGGTCAGGTAGCTCTTCTCCGGAACCCGGTTCACCCGGTAGACGAGCTGGTCGACCATGGTCGCGAAGGCTTCGATGAGGGTCACGCCGGGGTCCGACACGTTGTGGTCGGTCCACTCGGGGCAGCGCTGCTGGACGAGCCGTTTGGCCTCGTCGACCAGGCCCTGGAAGCGGCGGTCGTCCAGATGCGGGCTGGGCAGCGTCACGCGCCGTCCACCTCCTCGTGCTGCGGGATCACATAGAACGGGAAGACCAGGTTCCGGGGGTCGTTGGCGCCCAGGACGGTGTAGCCGATGTCGATGTACAGAACCCCGTTGTCGACCTCGTCGAACCGGACCGCCACCTCGGTGACCTCGATCCGCGGCTCCCACCGGTCCAGGGCCAGACGTACCTCGTACGCGAGCTGCCCGGCCGTGCCCGCGTCCGCCGGGGCGAACACGTAGTCGTTGATCGCGCAGCCGAACTCCGGTCGCATGGGCCGCTCGCCCGGCGACGTCGCCAGGATCAGCCGGATCGACTCCTCCAGCTCGTGCTCGCCGCGCACCAGGGCGATGGAACCGGTGGCATCCGTACGCGGGGGGAACGCCCAGCCCGCACCGATGAACTGCTGCGCCATGGATGTTCAGCCTCCGATCAGCACCGTCGGGCAACCGGACACGATGGGTGCGCCGCAGGCTGCCATGTCCCCGACGCGTGCGGCGGGCTGCCCGCCGATCAGCACCGTGGTGCTGCCGGGCGGCACGATCGCGGACGGCGGGTGGACCGCGGGCGGCGGCATCGCGCACAGGTGCGGGGTGCCGACGGTGGCGGCGGGGAGGCCGCCGATGAGCACGGTCGGGACACCGGGCGGCCCGACCGTGCCGGGGTGTCCGGTGGGGTCGCCGACCCGTGCGGCCGGCGCCGCGGTTGCTGGCATGGGACTCCGTTCCTCTCGCTCGGCGCGTCCGCGCCGTCAGTTGATGCGCACCAGAGGTGCGTTGATGGCCAGTGAGCTGCCGCCCTTGATGTCCGTCCGCTGCGTTCCGTCGACCGTGACCTGGGCTCCCTGGACGTTGACCGTGCCGCCGGTGGAGAGCTTGACCTCGCCGTTCCCGCCGTCGACCCGCACTCCGCTGCGGGACGTCAACGTGACGCTGTCGCCGCTCAGTTCGAGCGTTCCCTGCCCGCCGTCCAGCGCGACACCGTTGGCCGCCTTGATGGACACCTGCTGCTTGGCCTCGATGTTCACGCTGCCGTCGCTGTTGATCACGATCACGGTGCCCCTGCGGTCGAGATCGATCTTCAGTTTTCCGTCGCCCGTGAGGAGACGTACGCCCTGCGGCCCGTTGGCGCCGTCCAGCAGTTCCAGTTGGTTTCCGCTCTTGGAGGCGATCGAACGCCGGTTGACCGCCCCGGTGGTCGGGTCGACCAGCTCACCTCCCTGAGCGGGTTCCGCACCGGACGCCGCCGCGGGCGCCGCCGCACCGGGCCCACCGGCCGGCGCACCCACGGACGCACCGGCTCCGGGACCGGCTCCGACTCCGGGACCGGGACCGGCTCCGGGATCGGAAGCGCCACCGGCCCCCGCACCCGCACCCGCACCACCGCTGCCACCACCGCTGCCGCCGCCACCGCTGCCCTGGGACGGCCGGTCCTTCCCGTTGTACAGACCGGCGAGGACGTACGGCCGGTCCAGGTGCCCGTGCTCGAATCCCACCAGGACCTCGTCCCCGACCTCCGGGATGAACGCCTCGCCGCCACTCGTCCCGCCCGACTGCGCCGTGCGCGCCCAGTCGCTCGCGTACTCGTCCGACAGCCACGGGAACCGCACCTTGACCCGGCCCGAGCCTTCCGGGTCGTGGGTGTCCGTGACCGTCCCGTTGACCAGGCCCACGCAGCGCGAACCGCCGCCGGCCCCCGCTCCGGACCCCCCGGACCCCGGCCCTCCGCCGGTCAGTCCGAACAGCGAACGCTCCTGCTGTCCGGAGACGGTGAGCCAGGTCTCGTACCCGCGCACCGGGTCGAAGACGTGCCGCGACGACGTGACCGTGTACCGCCCCTCGAACGGCGCGCCCACCGCGTTGAGCGCCACCGCGCTGCCTGCCCGCACCTCCGGGTTGCCCCGGATCACCGCCTCCAGCTCCGCGAACGATCCCGCGATCCGCTCCGCCAGGGCCTTCGCCGCCTGGTCCACCTGTGCCTGCGCCCCGTACGCCGCGTCCGTGACCACGAAACGCGCCTCGCCGAAGGGTGCGGACACCTCGGCCGCGCTCACCCCCAGCTCCAGCGTCACCGACTTCCCCGCGGGTGCCCGCCCCACGATCGGCTGCTTCGTCTTGACGTCCCAGCCGCGCACCTCGACCTCGGAGACCTGCTCCGCGGACGACACCCCGGCCCTGCAGCGGAGCAGATTGCTGCCCATCTCCAGGACCAGGGGATCCCGTTCGGCCCGCGCCGAGCCGTCGGGCGCACCGCTCGCCTCCGCGGGCCTGGTGATGTGCAACTGCCCGTCGAGGACGTACGCCTGCGCGCCCGCCTCCTCCGCGAGGTCGCGCACGAACTCCCAGTCCGTGACGTTGGGCTGGGCGATGTGTTCGAGCACCGGGCCGGCCACGTCCACCGTCCCCGGTTTCAGTCCGGCGCGCTGGGCCACCTGGGCGCAGATGTCCGCGAGCGTCATGTTCTGGTAGCTGGCCACCCGGCGCCCCCGGAACAGCCGGTGCGACTCGTCGAGCCCGCGCACGACGGTGAACGTGCCGGTGTCGTCGAGCTCCACCTCCAGGGCCGTGACCACTCCCTTCAGCAGCGGCTTCGGCGCCGTGTCACCGCCCGCGCGGGCCAGTAGCCGGGCCTCGCTGCCGATCTTCAGCCCGGTCTGCTCCAGCAGCACCCTGTCCGGATCGCGGAACCGCAGAAAGAACAGGTCGGGAAGCGTCCGGCTGTCGTCGACGTACCCCTCGACGAGCGTGTTCACGAACCTGGGCGGCAACGGCCGGCCGCCGAACTCCACCACCAGCGCCGTCGCGACGCCCGGCTGCGCCATCAGGACCGTCCCCCGCCCCGCTCCTCTTCGAGCCGGTTCAGCTCGTCGAGCGCGGGGAGCAGAAGCTGCCGCCCGGGGGCCAGCCGCATCGGGTCGTCGATCCCGTTCGCCTCCGCGATCACGCGCCAGGCCGCCGGATCGCCGTACTCCCGCTGGGCGAGTGACGGCAGCGAGTCGCCGGCGTCCAGCCGGTGCACCCGGCGGGCCGCGAGAGCGCCCGAGGTGGGGTTCTGCCCCGGGGTGTCGCCGCTGATCTCCTCCATCGTGACCTGGCAGACGGCCCGGATCGGCACACCGGATGTGGTGAACAGGGTGTACTTCGCCTGCACCTGGCTCACATAGCCGGGGAATCCGGTCAGCCCGCCCCAGTGGAAGACCACCCACGGCGGCGACGAACGCTGCTGCTGACGGGTCTCGTTCGTCGGCACGCAGCACGCGAACAGCTGCTCCACCGAGGTCACCACCCGGGTGTCCTGGGTGTCGCTGGCGTCGAAGAACATCTCCACCGTGAGCTTGCTGGGCTGCGGGCCCTGATACTCCGGCGGCCCCGAGCTCTTGGCGCCCTTGGCCGGACTCCGCTTCCAGGACGCGGCCTTGGTGAGGCTCAGCTCCTTGGGATTGAACTGGAAGTCGATCCGTCCGCACGGGCCACCGGGTGTGAGGCCGCCGCCGGTCGGCGGTGTCCGCAGTTCCAGATAGGCGTGCTCCAGCTTGGGCCTGGCCGAAGCGCCCCGGCCCGCCTTCGCCGCGGACGCGCCGGAGGTGCCGGCCGCACTGAACGCGATAGGACCCGCACCACTCACGGCTCTCAGCCCTCCATCACATAGCCGTGATGGGCGATCTCGATCGTCTCCATCGCGACCTTGGGCGATTCGGGGGTGAAGGACGGGCCGGTCCAGCGGACGGGCACGACCTCCAGCAGCCCCCACTGGGCCACCTTCTGCCCGTCCCCGGTGCGCGCCTCGATGTGCGCCGTCTTGCGACTGAACCCGGTCGTCATGGTGGCGAACCAGCGGGCCACCTTCTCGGTCTCCTTGGTCAGCGGCCTGGACAGCTTCACGTTCGAGTACTTCAGGCGGGTCGGCAGCTGCCACAGATGCCCGTTGTTGCCGCCCTCCTCACGTGTTTCGAGCACCACTTCGCAGCCCAGCCCGTCACATGTGTTGAACGACCCGAGTTCGATGTCGTCGATCGTGACGACGAAGCAGACGCTGACGGCGGGGTCGTTGTCCTGGGCGGTGGCCATGGCGCGTACCTCTCACTTCCCTGTGTTGTCGCTGCCGTTCGTCAGTACCGGGTGCTCCGGTCAGTGCCGGGGGCTTTCGTCAGTGCCGGGTGTCTCGTACCGGGTTCTGGTCAGTACCGGGTGTCTCGTACCGGGTTCTGGTCAGTACCGGGTTCTGGTCAGTACCGGGTTCTGGTCAGTACCGGGTTCTGGTCAGTACCGGGTGCTTTCGTCAGTGCCGGGTGTTGATGAGGAATCCCGCTCGTTCGCGTTCCAGCCGCAGGTCCGCTTTGAAGAGCCTGCTGAGCGGTGGGTAGAGGGCACGTACCAGCTCGTCGGTGACGACGGGCGCCGCGCCACCCCCGGGACCGCCACCCTGGCCGGGCGGCCCACCGGGCGCGGCGGCGGCCGGTCCGTGGTCCTCGGCCGCGGGCCCGGGGTCCGGTTCCGGCTCGGCTCCGGGTTCCTGGGGTGGCGGCTCCGGAGGCGGCGGCTCCTCGGTCTGCTCCTCCCGCTGGACGACGGGTGACGCGTGTGCCGGAGAAGGCGAGCCGAACACCACACTGCCGTCCGCCATCCGCTGAGCCACCCCCGCGGCCACGGCGACCGAACCGGCCGTGGCGTAGGAGGGAACACCGGGTGCGGAGGGGACGGAAGACACAGAGGGTGGCGTACGGCTACCGGAACCCGACAGCGAACGGGGCACCGGCGGCCCGCCGACTGCCTGCCGTTGCAGGGCGGGAGGCGGCGCCGGAAGCCCGCCCGGCCCCTCCCCCGAGGGCGCGACGGTACGCTGCAGCGCCCACGGCGCGGGAGGTGCCGCCGTCGCGGACGGCGCTCCCGCGGCGGAGACCCAGCGCACGGGAACGGCATCGGGCTCGGGCCCATGCCCCACGGCGGAACGCTGTACGTCGGCTGCCGTGCCCGCCGCCTCGCCCGTCCCGTGGCTCTCCGTCGACTGGAGCGTCAACGGCCGGTCGGCGAGCAGCGGCACGACCGGAGCAGCGGCGTGCGTGGCCGGCGGCGCGGGGATGGGCGCGGGCCCGGTCCGCTGGACAGCCGGGGCGCCGGACGAAGACGCGGACGAGGGCGCGGACATGGACGAGTCCGCAGACGGGTGCGTGGACGCGGGCTCCGACGACGGCGGGAGCAGCGGATCGTCACCGAGCAGCGGCGCTGTGGGCACGTCCTCGGCGGGAAACGGCTCCGGCGCCACGGCCGCCTCCTGGGCCTCAGTCGACTCAGAGGCCCCGGGTGTTCCGTCTGCCCCACCGTCCTCCGCGCCCCAACCGGCCGGATCCCCTCCTGCCGCCGGCTCCGTCAGCGTCTTCGGGACGGCGGAGGCGGCCTGCCGCTGTGCCGTCGGCGGCAGCGCGGGCAGGGGCGCGCCGAGACCGGGCATCCGCCGGGCCCGCTCGGAGGCCGGAGGCGTCACCGCGCGCTGAACGTCAAAGGACGCGGGCGTGGACGGTGCCGTTGCCGCCGGCGGCTGTTGCTGTTGCTCTTGCTCCTGCTGCGGAACCGAGGCCGGTACGAAGGTCTGCTCGCCCACCAGATGGCGTACCGGCAACTCCGCCACGCCGGCCGACTCACCGGCCGAGGTCATCACGGGCACGCCTCCGGTCCCACGCTGCACGGGAACGGACCCCACCGCAGTCGCGGACAGGGGTAGGGCCCTGCCCCGTACCGGCATGTCCACCGTTCGCTCCGCGGACCGCTGCACCGGAGGCGTCCGATCCACCGGTGCCGGGTCGGTGATCCCGTGCACGAGCCCGGTGGGTGCGTCCGGGCTGACCAGATGCCCAAGGGGTGTGCCGAGTGCGGTGTCCTGCCGGGTGGAGAGCGATCCCTGGAACCCTGTGGGATCGATGACCAGGTCCTGACTGCCCAACACCCGCTGTATGGGCGGCAGTTCCGCCGGATCGACCCGCTCGCGCCGGGCGGCGTGCGGAGCCTCGGCTGCCGTGGCGGTCTCCGCGCCCGTGCCCGTCTCCGTACGCCCGCCGCCGCGCAGCCAGGACATCAAGCCCATGGATTCTCCCGCCCCTTCCGCGCTCTTCGCTACTGCCCGTTGAGGCGAGCGATCTGTGCGACGAACCTCAGTCGTTCCGGGTGTTCCAGGTCCAGCAGCTCATCGAGCGGCCAGTGGAAGTGGTAGGCCAGGTACGCGACCTCCTCGTAGAGCAGGTCGGCCGCGTACGTCACGATTCCCCCAGGCGGCCACCGGCGAGGTTCACCGCGAACTCCTCCTGGCAGGACGGGCAGGTGACGGCGGCGCGGGTGTGGCCCTCGGCGTTGATCCGCCGGTAGAAGTCCTGCAGAAAGGCGAGGTCGGAAGCGAACAGGTCCTCGATGATGCCGGGGTGGATGTCGTCGATCGTGCCGATCCGGGTGACAACCCTGGCGATGAGTACGACCGAGAGGTACGCGGAGTTCTCGCGCACCCGGTCGTCCCGCAACGGCACGAGTTCGTCGCGGGCCGTCGCGAGCCGCATGACTCCCGTACGGTGCACGACGCCCGCGTCGTCGACGTACCCGCGCGGCAGATCGAAGGTGAACTCGGTGCGCAGGGTGTCCCGTTGGACCGCTGCCCCGCCTTCACCGGCCGCCGTCCGTCCCTCCGGCCGCGGGGGATCCGCGACGGGCGCCGGGGCCTGTGCCGTGCGTCGCATCAGTCGACTTCCATGCTCTCGTAGGTGATCGCGAGCTTTTCCGTCAGGACCGAGGTGTCACCGGCCTTGAGCGTGCCGATTTCGAGCGACTTCGGCCAGGCGTTGATGAGCTTGTAGCGCTTGATGGCGACGCCCTCGTGGTCGTACACGATGACGGCACCGTTGCGGCGCGCCGCGGTCATCCGGCCGAACCGGGAGTCCTTGATCCACCGCTCGAAGCTGTTGTCCTCGGTGAGACCCCGGGTCACGGTCACCTCACCGGCCTTCGGACGGCCCGGGAGCTTCTTGATGGCGTAGCGGCCGTCGGCGGTGTTCTGCTTCAACTCGATGACGTCCTGCTCCATCTTCAGACCACTGACCTCGGTGATCTGCTTGATGAGGACGCTGTCGAATTCGAGGCCGAAGGTGGCCCCGATGATGCTGTCGAGATCGGGAAGTGGCACAACAGGCTCCTTTACTGCTCTTGCCGCTTTGGCCGCCCTTACCGGTTTTGCCGCTCTTACCGCCCTTACCGCCCTTACCGGCCCTGCCGGTCTTGCCGGCCCTGCCGGCCCTGCCGGCCCTGCCGGTCAGAGGCCCGCGGGACGTCCGGAGAACTGCTCGGCCCCGGTCCCCCGCGGGCGGGCTATTCGTCGACGCCGCCGGTGCCCCCGGTCAGCTGGGAGAGGCGGAAGACCACGAACTCGGCCGGTTTGACCGGTGCCACCCCGATCTCGCAGATGACCTGACCTGCGTCGATGCTTTCCGGCGGGTTGGTCTCACGGTCGCACTTGACGTAGAACGCCTCTTCCGGAGTGAGCCCGAACAGTGCCCCCTTGCGCCACTCGTTGACCAGGAACGCCGAGACCGTGCGCCGGATACGGGCCCACAGGGCGTCGTCGTTCGGTTCGAAGACGACCCACTGCGTACCGGCGAGGATCGACTCCTCCAGGTAGTTGAAGAGGCGCCGGACGTTCAGATAGCGCCAGGCCGGGTCCGATGCCAGCGTGCGCGCCCCCCAGATCCGGATGCCGCGCCCGGGGAAGGACCGGATGCAGTTCAGCCCGATCGGGTTGAGCAGATCGTGCTCGCCCTTGGTCAGCTGGGTCTGGAGGGCGACCGCCCCTCGTACGACCTCGTTGGCGGGCGCCTTGTGCACACCGCGCGACTCGTCGTTGCGGGCCCAGACCCCGGCGATGTGGCCGCTCGGCGGGACCAGTTGCGCGCGCCCGGACGACGGGTCGGCGACCCGGATCCAGGGGTAGTAGAGCGTGGCGTACTTGGAGTCGAAGTTGGCCCGGCCGGTGCGCCAGGCGCGGATCTGCTGCGGGCTGAGTCCGGGCGGCGGGTCGAGGATGGCGACGCGGTCGCCCATCAGCTCGCAGTGGGTGATCAGCCCCTGCTGCACGGCGACGACCGACTCCAGGTCCAACAGCCCCCGTTCGTACGCGCTCATCAGGTCCGGCACGGCGATCGTGGTGACCTCTTCGACGGCTTCGAGCCCGCCGAGACCGGTCCGGCGGTCGGCGTCGCCGACGTACACCTCGGAGGTCAGCGCCCCGGCTCCGGGTGCGGCAGGTGCCGCGGGGGCCAGGGTCACGGACTGCGGACCGGGCCTGGCGGGTGCGGCACCGCGCCCGGATTCCCGAATCTCGATGAGTTCCGACGTGGCGTTGACCCGGGTGGCGACGTTCTCCTTACTGCGTTTGGTCGTGACGCTCGGGTACGTCTCCGCGACCTTCCCGTCCCGCTTCACGATCAACTGGAAGACGTCGGAAGGCGGATCGTCCCCATCCACCTCGGCCACTTCGACGGTGATCTCGCCGGCCGCACCGGGGCGGGGCTTCACCGCGTACGGCCCGAGCTGCGTCTCCGATCCGGCGGGCAGCTGCCCGGCGGTCCCGCCGCTCCCGTCCTCGGCAGGGTCCTCGGTGCCGTCTCCGATGCGCACCACGTAGCAGACACCGCCGCCGTTGGAGAAGAACCCGTAGACGGCGGAGGCGAGATACGTGCCGTCGACGAAGTCGCCGAACGTGCTGACGAACTGGCTCCAGTTCGTGATCAGCGTCGGCTCGTCGAACGGGCCCTTCTGGGCGAAGCCGACGAAGGCGGCGACCGAGGTGCCCACCCCTTCGATCGGCCGGGATCCGGACTCGATCTCTTCGACGTAGACGCCCGGGGACAGATACGACGGCATGTGAGTCTCTCCTTGGCCGGGGAACGCCCGCAATTCTCGCGACAGCCGCGATCACCGGGAACGGACGCACGGCCGCCCTGCCGTGCACCGGCCGCTGCCCGATCAGGCAACGCCGTCACGCCGTACGACCCAGGGGACGCTGCCCACGGTCGCGTCCCGGCGCGCTGCGTGCGCGATCCTCCGCCGCCGCACTCTGGGACGGCGGCAGAGCCATGCGCGTCGAATGTCGAGTGTCGCGGGCCGGCTCTCCGGAGAAGTGGTGGGCCGGGAGGGCGGATGAAGGCGGTTCCGGAGAAGGACGCTGCCTCCGCGCCCGGCCGTGGAGACACACCTCGTCGTGATGACGTGGCGGGCGGGCTCGATGTGTCTCGTTCGCGTGAGCCTTCGTCGCAGCAGCGGGGGGATGTGCGTCCGGCGGGTGATCGTCCGGGTCCTGATCGGCGGGGTCTGCAGCGGTTGCAGCGGGCGGCGGGGAATGCGGCGGTGTCGCGTCTGGTCGCGCAGCGGTATACGGCTCCGGTGAAGCCTGCTGCGGCGCAGGCGCCGGGGTTTCGGAAGGTGAAGGCGGATGTGGCGGCGAAGAAGCTTCGCCTGGCCCACCATGCCCCGGCCGCCGCGGAGTCGAAGTCGGCGCAGGATGCGGCGGTCGCACCTCCCGATGACAGGGAGGCGCAGGGCAAGGCGGCCAACGCGGAGAAGATGAACGCGGCGAAGCCGGGCGAGTTCAACAAGCAGGCGTTCATCGACGCGGTGAACAAGGCGATCGACGCGCAGGCGCCGAAGAACCTCGATCAGGCGGACAAGTTCTCCAAGTCCGGCAAGGCCGACAAGATCAAGGACGAGGTCGACGGGAAGGTCACCGACGGCAAGGAGTCCTCGTCCAAGGACATCGACACGGCGACCAAGGCGCCGCCGGACACGTCGGCGGCCAAGGACAAACCCGTCACCCCGATGACCCCCGACCAGCCGCCGCCCAACCCGGGCGCCCCTTCCGCCACGGACGCCATCCCGGAGAAGCAGCCCGCCTCCGTAACAGACTTCTCCCAGGGCCCCGCCGAGAACGACCAGGCGATGGCGGACGCGGAGGTCACCGAGGAACAGCTCGCCAAGGGCAACGAGCCGGAGTTCGACCAGGCCCTGTCCGCGAAGAAGACCGCCGAGAGCGATTCGGCGAAGGCCCCCGCCAAGGGCAGGGCGGCCGAGAGTCAGCAGCTGGCCTCGGCGAAGGCGGGTGCGGCGGCGTCCGGAGCCCAGGCCATGAACGCCCTGACCGCGACGCGTGCTTCGGCCGGCAAGCAGGTCGACGGCGGGAAGGGCGAGACGAAGTCGAAGGACGAGAAGCGGCGGGCCGAGGTCACCGCGAAGCTCCAGAAGGTCTACGACGG